>NZ_CEZJXU010000339.1:0-1874 GCF_983023055.1 Dethiosulfatibacter sp.
GATGGTAGACCCCATGATTTTTCTATTCATTTTACTTGATTAGTTCTTTGATGTTCCCTAAAGCCTTGCGCATCGCTTCGTTGGACGACTCTGAGGTAACCTGAGACAGTTCGTATTCATTACCCTTCTCAGCTTTCTTCATTATGAATACAGTATCACACCCTTCTAGCATTATCTTGGCAGTTTTTCCTGCCTTCAGCACTGCCTCTAGCTCTTTTTGAGTATCAGGATCTAACGGAATTATTGAGCTATTTGATGTCTTCATTTCATCTTCCTATATTAGCGGTACTTGGATTACGTTAGATACATAACGCCTCAATAACCGGCGCAGCTTTGCTGTGTCCGGCGCCGTAGGCGCGAAGTTGATTGACTTGCTATAGGACAACACGCCGGACTCTTGTACACATTTTTTCATATTGCTTATAATCGATACTTCGATGATTCATACAAGGCAGCATCTCTTGTATTTTATCCCACTACCACAGGGGCATTTTTCATTGCGCCCAATTTTTTTAGTTGTCGCTAGCGCAGCATCTACAGCCTTTCTTTTTAAACCTTCGACACTCTTTTCCATTTCATCAGTTTTTTCCCAAGGAAAATTTAATTTCAGACCAAATCTAAGTTTTTCAGTGTCTGGATCTAAACATATACCAAACCAATTTTCAGCCCTTTGGGTATACTTACGTCTAATGCAATGGCCTCGTAATCGTTCAGCAGAATCCTTATCCGAATCATAGCTTGCGTGTATTGTAAGTCCGGTATTTCCCGCACTGATGCCTACTGTTATATCATGGTGTTTTCTATCTGATTTTACCTGACTTAGAATGGTCTCAATTCCTTGATTTAACGCGTTAAGCGTATCCTCACTCAGAGTAAGCAGCATAAACCCTAAATCAATAGTCCCAGCTTCTTCTTGGGTCTCAATTTCTTCTATGAGATTTCCAATTTTTGTCCCTACAAATCTGGTCAATATTCCATCAGGTGTTCTATTGCCATCAATTCCAAGTCTTCTGACCATCATGGCGGCATCTAAGTCGGAAGAAATGTCATCACTCAAGTGAATAAAATCATATTCATTTTCAAGCCAAAGATTTAGCCTCAAATGATAGGACAAGGCGGTCAACTCGTGTGATATGTTCAGGCGTTCAATATAAAGGGCTCGCCGATATAGATAACTTAGAAAATGCAACGGAGTTTCCAGCATCTCAGTCATTGCATCAAGCAGAAATATATCCATGACAAAAGGTGCTGCTACCACCTCGGTAACCTCATACTTCAAAAACTGCCTTGCTTGAAAGCTAAGTGCTGGGTAATGCTCTGATATCAAGCATATTGGAAATATTTCTTTGCAGTCACGTGGTACTGAAATCTCCGTACCATCATTAAGTAGAAACTTACAATTCTTGTCTCCTAAAAGTTTGGAGCAAGACAATGCTTGATCATATGCGTTTTGAATTGCCTTTTTAAAGTCATCCTTTAGGACGTTATCATTCCCTTTCCTAGATTCAATCGTTAGCTTTTTTGACTTCGCTTGAACTACAACTACTCTATTAGAAAAAACTACAAGAACATCGATCTCGCCAGCAACATTTCCGTCCTTGCCAATTATATTTACGTTTGAAAATACATTCCTATCACCAAATACTAACTTTAATCTTTTTTCGGAGAAATCTTCAGTGAATTCTCCTCGGTGCTCCATTGCGGTGCTTCTATATTTCTTATCCTCATTGAACCAATAAAATGGAGTGTCGTAAGAGGACTCACTCAAGGTATAGCATAGAGGAAGGACGTATTCTTCTTCTTTTTTAATTAACGGTAATGCATTGGCTACATTGAAATCACTAATTGAATTGAATCCATCATTTAGATTTCCT
>NZ_CEZJXU010000339.1:1884-2229 GCF_983023055.1 Dethiosulfatibacter sp.
CCGGAAGGCAGAATGACTCAAGAATTTTATCTAATACGTCACTTGGGGTTGAAGTACAAGAAAGTATTTCATCTTTAGAAAAAACAAATGCAGGTAACATCGACCACTCTTCAGGCGGTAGCTCTTTCATGCTCTGTAAGGTGAAGTTTAATTTTTCGTTTTGAATTTCTTCAATACAAAGTATTACCTCCCTTACATCAGCTATCTCATATCCCTTGTTTTCAGTAAACCAATCATTATCCTTTGAGTATCGCTCTACAGCCAAGTCTCGATACTGAAATATGTATGCAGATTCCCCTCCATAGAATATGGGCTCTCGCATCATGCTCGCTGAATCTAGAGGCT
>NZ_CEZJXU010000339.1:2239-2670 GCF_983023055.1 Dethiosulfatibacter sp.
CTTGATTCCCTCAAGCACACCACTCTCAGAAAAAGTTATAGCCTCAGATATGCCCATTGAGAAGTGTATTTCATTCAGGAGGCTGCAGGCTTGATTAGCCATATCGGTAATTTCACTTGGTTCAGGTAACTTGAAGTCAATAACAGACTTAATCATCAGCCCTATAAGTGTAGAAATCTCTGTCCGAATAAGACGATCAAACGAATACAGGCTGGACATATCTTCTGGCTTGAAAGCATCTTCTTCATAAATAAAAACATTATCTCTAAAACAAAGAGCAGTTATTACATGAATAAACCCTGGACTAATACATAACTGAGAAAGCTCATCGAATATTTCTGATTCTGTTCTTTTTCTAGTTGCTTCCATTCAGAATTACTCCTTGGCAGTTATTTCTTCAGATGCTATGCGTAAAAACCTTATTCTTTAGG
>NZ_CEZJXU010000339.1:2680-2952 GCF_983023055.1 Dethiosulfatibacter sp.
CATCTGGAATATCAATGAGCATACTAAATAACCTTTGACTTATAACGGCCAGGCTGTTGAGCCGCGAAGCTCGCAGGGCCAGAAAATGGTTTTTATTTTATGGGCCGAGAACTGGAGTCGGCTCGAACGCCATGATAGGTGGACCTATTATGGTGTGAGGGACAACAGCCTGGCCGATAAGTGGAGCGCGGAGCGGTCCACTTATCATTGGTGATAAGTGGAAAACTTTCCACTTATTGAGATATTAAAGCCAAAAGGTGGAAAAACTTTTC
>NZ_CEZJXU010000340.1:0-2939 GCF_983023055.1 Dethiosulfatibacter sp.
GCAGCTTCTGTGATAATACAGAAAACCGCTGTCTGCCTTATATTTGATTCCTTCATTTAGCCAGTGAAGGGAAGTCATATAATCGCTCTTTACCTTGTATAGAAGAGAAAGATTAAGGTAGATGGAGGGATTGTTGGGGTCTAGCTCCATTGAAGCCTTGTAGTACTTTTTAGCCTCATCGAATTTCCCCATTTTACCATTTACGACTCCCAGATTGAAAGCGGAGGTTGGATTGTTCTTGTTAATTTCATAGGCTTCCTTGAAATACTTTTCCGCCTTTATATTCATGTTGAATTCTTCGTAGAGAGAACCAAGGTTTGTAATGGCCCAGTAGTCCTTACTGTTAAGTTCAAGTGACTTGAAATAGTTCTTTTCACTTTTTTCAAAATCACCCATTTTCTGATAGAGACCTGCAATGAAGAAATATGCCTGTTGGTAAAGCTCATCAAGTTCCAGTGCCTTAAGATATGCTTCTTCCGCAGCTTCGTATTCTCCAAGCTCCTCATTCACAATTCCCAGGCCGAAGTAGGCCCTAGGTTCAGTTTCATCTATTGTAGATGCATCGAGAAAGGTGTTTTTGGATTCTTCGAGATTTTCATTTTCATAATATATGAAACCAATATCAAGGAGAAGGTCAATGTCTTGACTTTCTCCCATATATACCTTTGATTTTTCGTAAAACTTAAGTGCTTTCTCCACATTGTCTTGTTCCAGAAAGCTTTCTGCTATTATTCTATAGTTGTTTTTTAGTCTTGTACTGTAGTCTATTGCTTTAAACATTAATCACTCCTGTGCATTGTAAATCAGTTTTACCTTTTCTTCTTCCATGATAAAGCTGATTTCCATTCCTTCTTTTATATTTCCCTTCAAGTAAGCTTCTGAAATTTCATCTTCGATGAGTCTCTGAATTGTTCTTCTTAAAGGACGTGCTCCGTATTTACTGCTGTATCCTTCTTTCAGTATAAATTCCTTCACTTCGTGGGATACATTGAGTTTGATTTTTTTATTTTTGGCTTCATCTGCAACTTCATTGACCATTAGATCTATTATTTGTCTAAGCTCCACATGGTCAAGCTCTGAAAATACAATTATTTCATCAACCCTGTTTAAAAACTCAGGTCTAAAAGTATTTTTTAGTGCATCATTAACCTTTGATTCAAGAGCGTCATGCTCCTTGTTGCCGAAGCCTATCTTGTTGCCATTTATACTTGTTCCTGCATTTGAAGTCATTATCAATACTGTGTTTTCAAAGTTTACTGTTCTTCCCTTTGAGTCTGTAAGTATTCCGTCTTCAAGTATCTGCAGTAGAATATTGAAGATGTCAGGATGCGCTTTTTCAATTTCATCTAGAAGTATTACTGAATAAGGCTTTCTTCTTATTTTTTCAGTTAAAAAACCTGCCTGGTCGAATCCTATATACCCTGGAGGTGCTCCTATAAGTTTTGATACTGTATGTTTTTCCATATATTCGGACATATCAAGTCTTATCATTGCCTCTTCATTTTCAAAAAGTTCATAGGCTATAGTTCTTGCAAGTTCTGTCTTTCCAACTCCTGTTGGTCCAACAAATATGAAGGACGCAGGTTTCTTTTTTTTCTTGAAGCCTGATCTGCTTCTTCTGATGGCCTTGGAAACACTTGTTACAGCCTTGTTCTGACCAATTAGTCTTCTATGAAGTCTACTTTCAAGGTTTAGAAGCTTTTCAGCCTCTCCTTCTGAAATTTTGTGAACAGGTATCTTTGTCCAAGCTTCAATTACATATGCAATGTCCTCTGTAGTCAGCTGAACATCTTCGCATTCCTTTTCGATTTCCGCTATTCTTGCATCCAGTCTGATTTCATGCATTTTGCAATCTGCTGCTTTTTCATAGTCATCCTCTTCAGCGGCAAGTTCCTTGTCGTATTTTACCTTAACAAGTTCAGATCTTAGAGATTCAAGTTCAACTAGACCCATGTTCATAAGATTTGCTCTTGAACCTGCTTCGTCGATTACATCAATTGCTTTGTCGGGAAGGAACCTGTCTGTAATATACCGTTCAGACATATTAACAGCAGATTCTATTATTTCATCGCTTATTTTAACTTTGTGGTAAGATTCGTAGTAGTCTTTGATTCCTTTGAGAATTTCAATACTTTCGGCTATGGAAGGTTCTTCAACCATTACAGGTTGGAATCTTCTTTCAAGGGCAGCATCCTTTTCAATATGTTTTCTATATTCATCAAGGGTTGTTGCACCTATAATCTGAACTTCTCCTCTTGCCAAAGCAGGCTTAAGGATATTTGCAGCATTCATTGCACCACCTTCGGCTTCTCCAGCTCCTACAATATTGTGAAGCTCGTCTATTACAAGGATTACATTCCCATTTTTCTTCGCTTCTTCTATAATAGCCTTCATTCTGGATTCGAACTGTCCTCTGAACTGAGTTCCAGCTACAACTGCAGTTAAGTCAAGAAGGTATATTTCTGTATTGAACAGTTTTACAGGAACCTGCTTTTCAATGATTCTTACAGCAAGACCTTCAGCTATGGCTGTCTTACCAACACCAGGCTCTCCTATGAGTACGGGATTATTCTTTGCCCTTCTATTGAGTATTTGAACCACTCTGTCTATTTCTCTTTCCCTGCCTATGATTCTGTCGATTTCCTTGTTCTTTGCCATATTTGTAAGGTTTATTCCATAGGTATCAAGGAATTTCTTTTTCTTTTTGTTCTTCTTCATCTTTGTTTTGATATTTCCTAGTACACCTTCATCGCTTACCGGTTTTTCATCTTCTACAATTTTCTCGTCATCTTCAGTTTCGAACTCATTTGAACTGTTGTTTTTAAGTCCGGAAAAAGCACTATTCAACAGATTTGAGAATGGATTATCTGCATTTTCAGGATCGCCATCTTCAATATTTTCAACCATTTCGTTGAGCTGATTCATATCAATGTCTCCCA
>NZ_CEZJXU010000341.1:0-2144 GCF_983023055.1 Dethiosulfatibacter sp.
ATATGGATACGCGTGGATTCTTAAGGTTAACAGCGTTTATAAAGAAGTAAAAAAAAGATAAATATGATGTTTGGCGTGGCCCTGCAGTACATTGAGTTCGAGTGGATAATGAAGATGTTGTACTTAATGGGTTACATATTATTGATGAAATCAAATGTGAATAATCTTGAAATTCTTAGTAATATTTAGGAAATACTCATGGTGCTGATTACAGACTATGTTATTTTGATCAATGGAGGAATTGTATGAGTATAAACAAAAAAATAAAATATTCAGAGTTAAAACCTGTTATTACAGAATATCTTCGGGATCAGAAGAAGAGTGTATTATTACTAACATTAGTGATATTTGTAACAATGGCTATGCAGTTGATGAGTCCACAGATAATAAGAGCTTTTATTGATAATATTATTGGAGGAGCTAGTAAAGATAAATTGTATAAGCTTGCTCTTTTTTTTATAGGAATATCATTAATGCAACAACTTTTGGCAGTTGCTTCAACATATCTTAGCCAAAATATTGGCTGGAAAGCTACCAACAGGTTGAGAACGGACTTGGCTAGACATTGTTTAAATCTGGATATGTCTTTTCATAAAGAACACTTACCTGGAGAGTTAATCGAGAGAATAGATGGTGATGTAACAACGCTTATGAATCTGTTTTCTAATTTTATGATAACTATTTTGGGTAATATACTGCTTTTGAGTGGTGTATTAATTGTTTTGTTCTTTGAAGATTGGCGTATTGGATTAAGTATTTCTCTGTTTTCTATATTTTCTATGATATTTTTACTAAAAATAAGTACCATAGCTGTTCCTTACTGGAAGAAAGTAATGAAAATCAGTTCTGATTTTTATGGTTTCTTAGGAGAACATATAAGTAATAGAGAAGATGTACAAAGTTCTGGAGCTAAAGATTATATCTTTTATAAGTTTCATAACTTTCTTAAAAGGTGGTATTCCAAGGAGAGGAAAGCAGGTCTGATGGGATATTCTATGTGGACTTCATCTGTCTTTATTTTTGCTTTGGGCACTATGATCTCATTTGGAGTAGGCGGTTATCTCTGGCAAAAGGGGATTATTACAATCGGAACAGTTTATTTGATTTTTAATTATACAGAATTAATTAGAAGACCTCTTGAGCAGATAAGAATGCAGCTTGAAGATCTACAGAAAGCAGGGGCGGGGATTAATAGGATAAATGAACTGTTGGATATTCGATCAAAAATAAAATATGAAGATAACAATGAGCTTTCTGAAAATAGTTGTCACCTGTCTTTTGAAAATGTGGATTTTGGATATGAAGAAGAACAAAAGGTATTGTCGAATCTATCTTTCGAATTAAAAGCAGGTGAAGCGATGGGACTTTTAGGAAGAACAGGAAGTGGTAAAACCACAGTAGGGAGACTACTTCTGCGTCTTTATGATAAAAATAATGGTAAGATACTCATCGATGGTAAAGATATAAAAAATATTTCTAAAAAGTCATTAAGAAATCATGTTGCAATTGTTACTCAAGATGTGGAACTTTTTTATGGCACTATCAGAGACAACCTAACTTTCTATAATAGTGATGTAGGTGATGATAGAATTATTGCCGCTTTTAAAGCGTTGGGTCTTTATGATTGGTTCCAGCAACTAGAGCGAGGATTAGACACAGTAATTCAATCAAACCGTTCTGGATTGTCATCAGGAGAAGCCCAGTTATTGGCCTTCGTACGCATTATATTAAGAAATCCAGGATTGATAATTTTAGATGAAGCTTCTTCCATGTTGGATCCAGCAACTGAAGTACTGTTGGAAAAGGCTATTAAAAATCTTCTAAAGAATAGAACTGCAATTATTATTGCACATAGATTTCAAACTGTAGAACAGACAGATAAAATTCTTATTCTAGAAGATGGTAAGGGCATTGAGTTTGGAGATCGTAATAAATTGTTGATGGATAAAAAATCAAAGTATAACCAACTGCTTAAAGTTGGTATGGAGGAGGTACTTGTATGAAAACCTATAGATTACTTTGGGAATTGATGAAATACAAACCTCTTCTATATATAGGAAATGCAATTTTATGGGTTGCTATCAATCTTACCCTTCTGCTACCTGGACTTCTTACTAGAGAGTTTTTTAAGCTTCTAGAAGGAG
>NZ_CEZJXU010000341.1:2166-2925 GCF_983023055.1 Dethiosulfatibacter sp.
TCCTGGAATATTGGCTTTAGTTCTAGGCCTAGCTTTGTGTCGAATAGCACTTATCTATGGAGGTGCGATACTAGATATTACCCACAGATTCATAATGGGGTCACTGTTGCGTTATAATATGTTTAAGGAGATTTACCGTAAACCTGGCGGAGATGCTTTAAACTGTTCTGATAATGAGATGCTCAATTATTTTAGAGATGATGTAGAGCAAATTGAGGATTCTGTTAGTTGGTGGTTAGACGTACTTGGTTCAACGGCGTTTACTGCTGTAGCCTTGTTTATTCTTTTTCAAATAAACTCACAGATAACATTTTTTGTTTTTACACCTTTGGTATGCATCGTGATTATTGCTAGTAAAGCCAGTAAACATGTGCAAAAGTATCGAAAATCAAGCCGTGAAGCTACTCAGAAAGTTACAGGAACTATTGGTGAGTTATTTAATTCGGTACAATCCATCAAAGTTGCTGGAGCAGAGGAAAATTGTCTTAAACATCTGGAAGAATTTAATAATGAGCGACGTAAGTTCATGCTTAAGGATAATCTTTTTAATCAGCTTCTAAACGGAATTTTTACCAATACTGTGACACTAGGGACTGGTTTTATGTTATTGATAATTGCCCAAATGCTTTCAGCAGAGAGTTTTAGCTTGGGAGATTTTTCTCTCTTTATCTACTGTTTAGGTTTTGTTTCTGACAATACAACTTTCTGGGGTGAATTTATGGCTCATTTTCAGCAGACAGACGTTTCTCTGAATAGAAT
>NZ_CEZJXU010000342.1:0-2919 GCF_983023055.1 Dethiosulfatibacter sp.
TATAGTTTCTTCCACAAATGTATTCCAGGTTTCGCAGGCAGGACATTTTCCCATCCACTTAGCAGATTCGTAACCGCATTCCTGACATATGAATTTAGTCTTCTTCTTCGCCATTTATCTTCCTCAGCTGTGACATGATACTATTTCACCGTATACCATGATGTGATAGTCATTATTTTCGTATTTTTCCTTTATAAACTCTTCCTTAATGAGTTCAGGCTCCAGAGTCTGCCTGTATACTATCTTGCATTCATAGTGAAGATTGCAGTCCTTTATTACTGGAGTATCAACAATATCTCCATCCTCAAGTTCAATCATGCACTCTTCAAACTTGTCATAGTTTCTTCCAGATTTTTTCCCGCAAAACGCAAGCTCTTTGACTAGCTGACCTTGGAGGGGAAAACTGACTGTAAACTCATTTGTTTCCTTTAACAACTTATATGTAAATCTGGAATATCTTACAGCTGCTATAAAAATAGGCTTGTTCCACATTTTCCCTATAAATCCCCAGCCTATAGTCATGGTATTGACACGTTTTATCCCCTTTACAGTCAAAAATGCACCACCTTTGGAAAACTGTTCAATGGCCTTTGATGAAAAATCAAGATAATTAAGCTCCATAAATACCTCCAAAAATAAATAATTTAAGAAAATTTCAATAAATAATGACTATTATAACATAAACAAGTGTATATATTGATTGTTATAGTAAAATTTGATAAAATAAACCTATATTTATTTTGAGGAGTATATAATGAGAAAAATTCTGACAATTGAAAAAACACTATTTATATGTGCTCTTGCTCTACTTGTATCAATAATCTGGATCGACCAGTACACAAACATAGTAGATCTTATGATCGATTTTTTTGGACTGAATGAAGCCAACGGCAATAGCATTATTAGTACCGGAGTAATTGTAATCATACTTGCTGTATATCTAATTGGCTTCAGATTCTATAAGAAAAACGTTATTGAAAAAGACGATATTCTAATTAATTTTTTTGACAACACTGACGATGCAATAATCATTGTGAAAAACAACATAATAAGCAACGGCAACAACAAAGCAGTCGAAATACTGAAAGCAGGCAACTTCAGCAAACTGAAGGGAAAAAATATTCACGAATTCATAACTACAAACCTGGTTGCATTTGATACAAAATCAAAGAGGGAAACTAAATATGCTCACATTTCAACAATGGATGGAGAATATATGGAGTCTCTCATATCCATCACAAATTTTATATCCGACAAAAAAAAGCTCACTCAGATAAAGATTCACGACAACAAGCTCATTTCTTCAATAAACAATATATCAAATGACGAGGAAAATCTATTGACCTTCATATCAAAGGAGACAAACATAGGCTTTTTCAACTGGGATATTGATTCAGACTACTTCACCTACAATAAAGTGTTCCAGGACCTCACCTCTTCTTCCTTTGTGAAACCCAAGGATTTCATTAATTCAAGCAAATTACATCCAGAAGACAGTGTTCTCTTGAGAAACGAAATGAAATACTGCGAATCAAACGAAGACTACAGCTTTACACTAAAATTCAGACTTGAAGAAAAGGAAAATAAATGGAAATGGTATACCCTCAAGGCAAAGCATTCCAATACAGAAGACATGAATCATATAATGGGGATTATAACAGATTTTCATGACTACAACAGTTCCGACTATAAATACAACCTTCTGGAAAACCATGCTAATATAGGAAGTATGAAATTCGACCGACAAAACAAACTCTATCAGAATTTCTCACTGGAAGCTTTAAAGATACTTAACATGAACGACAAAACTTTGATAATGGAAGAAAAAGCACTTATGAGCCTTTTCAAGCCACCTGAGAACGATTTGGATAGTGAGGAAAGAATATACACTTTAATAAATGCTAACAAGAAAGTAAAACTTCTCCAGATAAGCGACAAGGAAGACAACAACCGATATGACAACTGCCTTGTCTTCGACATAACTGATTCCTGGCAAAAAGAGGATGAACTTTACAAGACATCCTTTGCCGTTAACAAGTCCCTGGAAGAAATTTATTTCACTGACATGGAAGGATATGTAATATATGCAAACGATGCAGCTAGAAAAAGCTTTGGAATATCAGTTCATGACTATAACAATAAAAAAATTATGGATTTCAATACAAACATAGACAACAGATGGTGGAACCAGATACTTCTTCCTAATATTAACAGAAACAGGATCTTCTCATTTGAATCCTTTATTAAAAGCTCAAGGAATTCATCTATCAAATACATCGAAATCCAAAATAACCTAATATCAAACAAGAATCATCAGTATATTTGCTCATTCGTAAGAGATATAACATCCAGAAAAAAATTCGAGAAAGAACTGAAGCACGTAGCTACTCATGACCAACTTTCAAAAATATATAACAGAAACGGAATATACGAAAATATGCAAGACATGTTCAAGAAAGACCAGTTCGCAGTATTAATGATAGATCTTGACGACTTCAAGCCTGTCAACGATACCTACGGACATGATGCAGGAGACATGGTAATAGCTACCCTGGCAAAACGTCTAAGTACCAGCGGACCGCATGGTTCCCTTGCCGGAAGACTATCAGGAGATGAGTTTATACTGGTCATACCTGATTACGGTGACATTGAAACTCTTGAAGAAATAATAAAAGAAGTATATCACTCAATCACCATGAAATACATAATATCCCAAGGTGTCTGCAAAGTTGGCGCAAGCATGGGAATATCTCTTTATCCTGAAGATGGAAGCTCAAGAACAGAACTCTTCAGAAAAGCCGATGAAGCAATGTATTCAGTTAAAACAAGAGGCAAGAGTGGATATGCAATGTACAGCAACATGCTGTAGACGAAATGAAAAATTTGTGTTAGTATTGTGTAAAACATTTCAGAATTATA
>NZ_CEZJXU010000343.1:0-2907 GCF_983023055.1 Dethiosulfatibacter sp.
GTATATTATAGGTAATATTATGAATAAATGGAATAAGAGACTAATTAATGAAATTAAATTAAATAAAGATAGGTATTTGAAGGATTATGAGATAGTGAATGAAGCTGTCAGTAATTCAGGAGCAGTATACAAGGGATCACCGGTTCCTTTTCATTACATGCCTAGGATTTATACTGAAAAAGATATTTTGAAATTTGAAGAGGCAGTTAAAAAGATATTTAATATTGTCAACAAGACCATAGATTTGTTTTTGAAGTATGAAGAAGTACGTAATATATACGAATTTGATCCAAGGATGATGGAAGTTATATGTTTTGTGAACTGAATACAGATGGTTCTTCTGCAATGAACGAGGAAGCAGAGTTGTCAGCCATAATAAAGAAATCAGCTATTGCTAGACATATAGAGGAAACGAACAGGCTTGATTCTTTTGAGTTGTTTGACAGTTGGATAGATGAGATTAATTTAATATACAAGGAATTCAGACATGTTGCAGAAAAGAAGGAGAAACCAAAAGTAGCAATTATCGACTTTGTTGACAAGGGAACATCATTGGAGTTTGAAGTTTATAAGGAGCATTTTATTGAAAATGGATTTGACTGCAGCATAGTTGATCCAAGGAATGTGGTATGTGAAAACGGATGGATGACCGTAGACGGTGAGATTATTGATATTGTATATCGAAGGCTTGTAACAAAGGACTTAATGGACAGATATGAAGAAATACCTGAATTCATTAAGGGAGTTAAGGGTAAAAAAACCTGTATTGTCGGTTCTCTTAAGAGTCAGATTGTTCATACCAAGATGTTTTTTGCTGTTCTTCACAACCCAGATGTAAGAAAATATTTCGACGCAGAGGAACTTGAATTTATTGACGCCAGCATTCCTGAAACGATTAAAATTGATGAGAATATGGAAATGGATAAATTCATTAAAAACAAGGAAAACTATATTTTGAAGCCCATAGACTATTATGCTTCAAAAGGTGTAATTGCAGGTGAAGGAACCGAAGATAAAGAATGGCAACGTGTATTGAAAGAAAAATCAACAGAAGGGTACCTGATACAAAAATACTGTCCTGTTTCATATTGGGAGGGTGTTTTACCTGGAGTATCAGGGTTTGATATTGAGAAATTCAGAACCATTACCGGGCTATATGTTTATAATGAAAAATTCAAGGGCATATATACAAGAGCAGGGTTGAATTCCATTATTTCAGGTATACATGATGGTTATACATTGTCTTCACTGGTAGTATCCTAGGTATCAATATAAATAATAATTTGAGGAGATAGACTATGAAAAAAATGATTATAGAAGATGCAATTTTTGAGATGTTTCCCGAAACTCAAATAGGCATTATTATTGCTAAAAACATTAAAAATGACGAAGTAAATGAGAGCATCACCAGCCTTCTAAGGGAGGCTGAAAAACAGGTCCAAGATAATTATACAGGTACTGCAATACTTGACTTGCCTGAAATGAAAACATGGCGTGAAACATACAAGAAGTTTGGTGCAAAGAAGGGAAGACGTGTTTCCATTGAAGCTATTGTAAAGCGTGTCTTAAAAGGCGACAAGTTGCCTGCAATCAATTCCTTGGTTGACGTGTACAATGCGATTTCATTAAAGTACATGTTTCCATGCGGTGGAGAGGATTTGGATCAAATGGAAGGTGACTTGAGACTAGCGTTAGCCGATGGAACAGAGCCGTTTATGACTATAGGAAGTGATGAGAATGACCCTCCAAAAGAAGGAGAAGTTGTTTATAAGGACGATGCTGGCTGCGTATGTCGTTGCTGGAACTGGAGAGAAGCAGACAGGACTAAACTTACTGAAGACACGAAGAATGCAATTCTTGTAATAGAATCATTGGAATCAAATAGAGAAGGTGAACTTAAGGAAGCTTTGGAAAGTTTGTCCAAACTGGTAAATGTACTCTTGGGCGGTACTACGAAAATACAGGTGTTGAACAAGGAAAACAGAGAGATGGAAATTTAATAGATTTATAGCCGGGTAGATTACCCGGCTATTTTAATTAGATGCTTAAATACTTGATTATCTAATATTAGTCTCTAGATCTTTTCCTCTTTGTATAAGTTGTGTGAAGCAACTCATGTGATCGATGTCCAAGAGGTTTGCCAAGGAAATCTTCGTACAGCTTGATAATATCTTTGTTTTCATGTGATTTCCTAAGGGTCTTTTCCTCGTCTTCAGTGTAGAGGCAGCTTATCCTTTTTTCTCTTATATTCGGGTCGTCCGAGCGAGGCTGTCCGCCACCATTTATACAACCCCCAGGACAAGCCATTATTTCAATGAAGTGATAGTTGCTCTTTCCCTGCTTTATTTCTTCAAGTAATTGTCCTGCGCCATCAAGTCCGCTTGTTACAGCTATGTTGACTTCGACTCCATCAAGGACACTCCATTCTTTTAGAGGATCCTGTATTAGAAGAGATGCAGTCTTTATTTGATCGACTCCCATAATAGGTTTTATATGAAGGTTGTCAAAGGGAAGTTCTCTGCCTGTTATCAGTTCATAGACGGTTCTGACTGCAGCTTCCATAACTCCACCGGTGTTTCCGAATATGTCGGCGGCGCCAGAAGAGAGGCCCATTGGACTGTCAAAGGAGCCATCCTCAAGATTCCTGAAATCAACTCCTGCATCTTTTATCATTCTTGCGAATTCTCTCGTTGTCAGCACTGCATCGACATTTTGCATATTGTCATTTACCATTTCCGGTCGTGAAATTTCATATTTTTTTGCAGTACATGGCATTATTGAAACTACATAGATATTTTCCGGATTTATGCCGGCTTTCTCTGCGAAGAATGACTTTGCGATGGCTCCCAGCATCATATGGGGAGATTTACAGGAAGAAAGATTGTCCAGTTGTTCAGGATAATAGTG
>NZ_CEZJXU010000344.1:0-2891 GCF_983023055.1 Dethiosulfatibacter sp.
TCCCTTAAATATTTTCATTTCTATCCTCCATTGTTTTATCAATTATATTCTTCAAAAGCTTTAATCCGCAGTTCTCTTTCATACTCATCAATGATTCAGGATGAAACTGTACTGCATATATTCTATTTATATCATCTTCCACAGACATTACTGTTCCGTCATGGGTTTTGCTTGTAATTCTTAAATTTTTAGGAACCATCTCTGCAAAGAGTGAATGGTAACGCCCTACACCTATTTCTCCTACGAGACCTTTGTAAATCATGCTATCTTTTTCAATTTCAACCAATGACTTCTTACCATGGACAGGAGTATCCAGCTGACCAAGACTACCGCCAAAATACTCCACTATGGATTGTAGCCCCAGACAAACTCCAAATACCGGGAGTTTATTTTCAATACAGAATTTTATTTTTTCACTAACATTGAAATCTTCAGGCCTTCCAGGTCCAGGAGACAATACTACTAAGTCATATTTGTTATTTTCCAAGCTATTCATTGCATAGTTGTGTCTGACTGTCTCAGTATTTGCACCAAGTCTTCTGAAATAGTCTCCCAAGGTGTGAACAAATGAATCCTCGTGGTCTATTATAAGTATATTGAAATCCAACTTCTCAAATTTCTTTTCTTCCGTTATCACATCAGCTTCCCCTGCCTTTTCCTGCAGCACTTTAATCATTGCTGCAGCCTTGACTAAAGTTTCTTCCTCTTCAGATTCCGGTATTGAATCATATAAAAGTGTAGCTCCAACTCTTACCCTAGCCTTGTTGCCTTTCATATATATTGTTCTAAGAGTAAGTCCTGTGTTAATGTCTCCATTAAATCCCAGACAACCAACTGCTCCTGCATACCATTCCCTGCAATATGGTTCTTTTTCCTCCAACCACTGAACTGCTCTTCGTTTTGGTGCCCCTGTTACAGTCACAGCCCACATATGAGTCATAAAAGCATCAAGGGAATCATATTCATCCCTTAGAATCCCCTCAACATGGTCTACCGTATGAATCAAGTGGGAATATTTTTCAATCTGTCTTCTTCCAATTATATTGATGCTTCCAGGAACGCATATCCTCGACTTGTCATTCCTATCAACATCTGTACACATTGTTAATTCCGATTCTTCCTTCTTGGAATTAAGAAGACTCATAATATTTTCATAATCCTCTACTGCATTTTCACCTCTTTTTACAGTTCCTGATATTGGACATGTTTCAACCTTGTTGCCTATAACTCTTACATACATTTCAGGTGATGCACCAATTAACTTCTCGTTTCCGTGGTTTATAAGAAACCCATATGGACTTGGATTTATTTCTATGAGTCTTTCAAATAAATCCGAAGGTTTTTTATTCGTATTGTACTCCAATATCTGTGAAGGAACCACTTCAAAAAGGTCTCCTCTTTCAAAATATTTTTTTGCCTTACAAACTAGGTCAGCATAATCTCCCTTTACAGGATTTATTAAGTTATCATATTTTTTATCATCAATTATTTCTGCTGTATTTGACCTTTCAATATCTACAGTAGAATAATCCATATATTCGAACTCGTAATCATAAATATATGCTTCAGCTCTTCTGTGGTCCATTATTAGTACACTGTCAGGAATGAATAGTACAAGATCTTCGTTGTTTACAGGTCTTTCTTTTTTGAGGTCCATCTCTTCAAACTGGTAAATAAGATCATATCCAAAGGAACCATAAAGACCAAGAAATCCATCTTCTTCTGAAAAGAATATCTTTTTAATATCCCTTATCAATGTAAATATACTGTTTTGTCTGCTTCTCTTGTCTTCTGTTAAGTATCCCTCTGGTTCTTTTACCTCTCCATCTATGAAAGTTTCTTCCTTATTTAAAAATTTATAACTTTCTCTCAAACTTATTTCACTATATATAATATCAACCAGAACTGTTCCTCTTTCGTTCAAGGCGTTGATCTTGAACTTTCTACCATTACCCCTTATTTCCAATGGAGGATTTACAAATCCCATATCCCATCTTGAATATCTACCTGGATATTCAAAAGAGCTGCAAAGATAGGCGCCCTTCCTTATGTTAAGTTCATTTATAAGCCTTGTCCTGTTAGTTTTGAAATCCACTGTTCTTTTTTCTCTTGTTATCTTAAGTTTACTGTTTGTTTTATAATTCATATTCCCTCCAAAAAATCAAAAAATCCCTTGTCCTATATATATAGGACAAGAGATATATTCTCCTGCGGTGCCACCTAAATTGGTATTAAATACCCACTTATTTCATGTACTATCATACACGTCTCCTTTATAACAAGTGAGATATCTCGTCGGCTCCTACATGTCGGGCCGAACTCATGAGTCCATTCATAACAATCCTCTATGTCTTATTTCCACCATCAAAGACTCTCTTTAATATTGAACTGATACTACTACTCTCATTCAACGCTTTACTATTTTTTTATAGAATACACTAAATATTAAATAAATGCAACATATTTTTATTTATCCCCAAAAAATATGTTCATTTACCATCAAACTTTTTTCACTACATTCAGGACATGCTATATTCCTTATGTCATGATAATCAAAACTTTCAAGCTCTTGTCCACATTTTTCACAGCTATATCTGGTAATATATCCATCGGCAAATTCTATTATTAGTTTACCTGCAATGTCGCCGCATTTTTTGCAAATTAGAATTTCATGTTTCAAGTTAAGCATGGGAATATTGTATTTGTTTCTCTTTATAATATTCTTTTTGATTTTTTTATCATCCACAAAACAATCAATAAATTCCTGATCCGAATAATCATTTTCCTGTACTTTTCCCAATTTAAATTCTTTGGTAAAAAGACAGTTTTTACATAATACACTAAGTCTTTCACCCATATATGGACCCCTCCTCTAATATGTTAAGAAAATA
>NZ_CEZJXU010000345.1:0-2883 GCF_983023055.1 Dethiosulfatibacter sp.
GTGATCAAGCTTTCATTTTCAAACAATGTAATCAACAGCTCAATCAGGGAAAACAACATGGCCTGCTTCAAGCTTGTGGATTCAGATGATAATGATGTGACGATTGAAGTATTTATGGATGACGATCAGATACATCCGGACCAGAAGAGAATTATAAAGATTACACCAACTGAGGGATTTGCAGAAAATATGACCTATACATTGAAAATAAACGGCGACATGTCAGGAAAGAACGGAAACACACTGGGCGATGAACTCACTGTATCATTTTCAACAGTATCTACAGGAATAGACTCAAATGTAATTACAATAGCTGCAATCTTCATAATTGCCCTTGTTGTAGTATTTATTAGAAGAAGCAAGGCCAAATGATAAAAAACAAAAAGTCGTTTTATTTTATTCTGGTACTTCTGCCCATCTTAAGCGTCATAGCATCACTCTTCATTGGAAGATATCCCATTAACGTGGCTACCGTGCCGGATATAATAATATATAAGATATTAACTTTTTTAAATGACATCTCACTATTTAATAAAATAGTTCCAGAAATAATTACAATATCAACACCAATAGAGCAGTCAGTAGTATGGGATATAAGGCTACCAAGGGCTATTGGCGGCATAATAGTGGGAGGGGCACTGTCAGTCAGTGGAGCCTCTCTTCAAGGCATGTTCAAAAACCCTCTGGTAGATGCAGGAATTCTAGGAGTTAGTTCCGGAGCAGGTTTTGGTGCAATACTTGCCATCATATTATTCAACGAAGTCAATTTCTACACAGTACTTTTCGCATTTATTTTCGGCATGATAGCCGTAGGTCTAAGTACACTTATAGCAGGAATATACAAGTCAAATCCCACAATAATGCTGGTACTTGGAGGAGTTATAGTGTCTTCCGTATTTTCATCTCTCATATCTTTAGGTAAATATGTTGCAGACCCCTTCAACGAGCTACCAGCCATTACCTTCTGGCTAATGGGAAGTTTGGCAAGCTGCAGCTTTAAGGACATTGCAATATCCTTCATACCCATATTCCTTGGAGTTGGAGGAATGATCCTCATGAAATGGAGGATCAACGTACTGTCCATGGGTGAACGTGATGCAAGAACACTTGGTATAAATACGAAACTAAATAGAGGTCTTGTTGTAGTATTTGCGAGCCTTTCAACTGCAGGCGCTGTATCAATCGCAGGAACCATAGGATGGGTAGGGCTTGTAATCCCTCATCTTGGTCGTATGATGGTTGGTACAGACAACAGAAAGCTCATACCTGTAAGTCTTGCACTGGGAAGCTTCTACCTTGTAGTAATAGACATTATAAGCCGTACCCTCACGGGAAGTGAAATTCCTCTGGGAATACTAACCTCACTTCTGGGTGCACCATTCTATGTTTATGTTCTGAAAAAAACAAAGGGAAGTGGGTGGTAAAATGCTCATAATAGACAATATAAGCTTTTCATATGAAAATAAGGAAGTACTAGACAGCATAAGCTTCCATGTAAAAAAGGGAGAGCTTCTATCCATAATAGGACCAAACGGATGTGGAAAGACAACACTCATAAACTGCATCCTTGGTATAAACAAGATAGACAAAGGCTCCATGTCCTTCAGGGGACGAGAGCTGAACAAGCTGTCCGCCAGGGAAAGAGCAAAGCTTTTCAGTTACGTTCCCCAGGAGAAGGGACATATCTTTCCCTATTCCGTACTTGAAATAGTACTAATGGGAAGAACTCCCTACCATTCAATATTTTCATCGCCTAATGGGAGTGACACTAAAATTGCAATTGAAGCCTTGAAAATGGTTGGAATGGAAAAATTCAGAGACAACCTCTTCACCAAGCTAAGCGGAGGAGAGAGACAGCTTGTAGTCCTTGCGAGGTCCCTTGCCCAGGAATCGGACATAATTATTATGGACGAACCTACTGCGTCCCTGGACTACAGGAATGAAATAATGTTTTTGGAAATGATTAAAAGTCTCTGCATAAACAAGAACAAGACAATAATAATGTCAACGCATTTTCCAAACCACAGTTTCTATTTTGAAAATCACCATCTAAACACAAACGTAATCATGTTATCGGACAAAAGAATCAAATACCAGGGACTACCAAGTACAGTATTGACTGAAGAGCATATTTATGATATCTACGGAGTAAAATCTAAAATACTTACATATGACAACAATAAAAAACACATAGTACCCATCGGAGGAACAGAAAATGAAGAAAAATAAGATTACATCATTGCTATTGGCATTAATGCTGATACTATCCCTGACATTATCAGCATGCAGCACAAGTGAATCCTCAGCGGAGCCAATTTCAGAGGTACCCGTAAATCCCAATCTCGAAACAGTAGTAGACTCTGCAGGAAGGACAGTATACATTCCCGAAGAAGTGGAAAGCATATCAGCCCTTTATACAGTTGCAGGTCATATAATTATTATGCTAGATGAAGGAGATATGATTACCTCCTGCAGCAACGGCCTAAAAAGAGACAAGCTGATTCTCAATATGGAACCTTCCATAAACGACATCTACCTTCCAAAGGTTGGAGGAATAGTAAATATTGAAGAACTGCTGAATTCAGATCCTGACATCATCCTTCTTGACGCACCTCTTTTCTGGAACAAGGGAGAGATAGAAAAAATTGAAAACCTGAATATTCCATACTATGTAGTGGAATTCAACTCCATGGAAGAAGAGAAAAAGCTTGTTGAAGACATAGGAAAGATTACAGGCAGGGAAGCGGCTGCCAAGGAATATGTAGACTTCTACGATGAGATACTAGATTTAGTAGAAGAAACAGTTGCTACAATACCTGAATCCGAAAGAAGAAACGTGTATCATTCAATAAACGAAGCTGTTAGAACTTCCGCTTCAAATAC
>NZ_CEZJXU010000346.1:0-414 GCF_983023055.1 Dethiosulfatibacter sp.
GTAACAACTGAATATGGAGTTGTTGAGTTAAAAGGTAAATCAACTTGGCAGAGAGCTGAATTGTTAATAAGTATTGCTCATCCAGAAGTGAGAGAAAGTCTTATCAAAGAAGCAGAAAAAATGAAAATTTGGGTTAGAACAAACAAAATATGTAATTAAATCAATCAGTTTTAGATTTGATTTATAAAAATTAATTGAAGAATGGAGGATAAGTTTGTGAAAAGAAGAATTAGAAAAGCAGCTATATTAGGTTCAGGCACCATGGGTTGTGGGATAGCTGCGCATTTAGCAAATGTTGGTATAAGTAGTTATCTCCTAGATATTATACCAAGAGAGTTAACAAAAGAAGAAATTGGTAAAAATTTAACTTTAGAAGATTCTATAGTTAGAAACAGAATAGCAGTAAATAATAAA
>NZ_CEZJXU010000346.1:424-2870 GCF_983023055.1 Dethiosulfatibacter sp.
CAATTTATCAAAAAAGCAAAACCCGCTTCACTTATGGACAAAGAATATGAAAGTTTAATAACTGTAGGAAATATGGAGGATAATCTGGATTATTTATCTGAATGTGACTGGATTATTGAAGTTGTATCTGAAAGGCTTGAAATCAAACAACTGGTCATGAAAAAAATTCTGCCATATGTAAAAGAAGGTACTATTGTTAGTAGTAATACGTCGGGAATTTCAATAAATAAAATTGTAGAGGATATGCCTATTGAATTCAGACAGTATTGGTTGGGAACGCATTTTTTCAATCCAGTACGTTATATGAAGCTTTTTGAAATTATTCCTTGTGAGGAAACACTGCCAGAAATAGTTGATTTCATGTCAGAGTTTGGAGAAAAGGTTTTAGGAAAAGGAATTGTACATTGTAAAGATACTCCGAATTTTATTGCTAATCGTGTTGGCGCTTCTTTGGGAACGAATGTTATTAAGTTGATGATGGATATGGGTTTGACAGTTTCAGAAGTAGATGCCATAACGGGTACGGTAATAGGAAGACCAAAAACTGCTACTTTTGCACTTTATGACATGGTTGGACTGGATATTGGTGTAACATCAGCTACAGTAGTACATGATAATGTATCAGATCCAGATGAAAAAGCTAATTTAACCTTTCCACCTTTTATATATGAGATGTTAGAAAAACGTATGCTTGGCAATAAGACAAAAGGAGGATTTTATAAAAGACAGGGTAAAGAAAAGTTGATGATGGATGTAGATACCCTTGAATATGTGCCTAAAAAGGATGCGGAGTTTGAAAGTTTAAAGAAGGCGAAAAAAGAGAAGACTCTTGCAGGTAAATTGGAAGCATTCTATGAAGGTGATGATGTTGCAGCCAAGTTTATTTGGGAGCATATGAAAGAGTATTTTCTAAGTACTGCAGCTAAGATACCAGAAATTTGTGAAAAAATTTACAGTATAGACCAAGCGCTATGTTGGGGTTACAATCACAGCAAAGGACCATTTGAAATATGGAATGGATTGGATATTAAAAAGTATGTGGATAGGATGGAGGCTGAAGGTGGAATGATACCAGCTTGGGTAAAAGAGATGCTTTCCCTAGGATATTCATCTTTCTACAAGGAAGAAAAAGGAATTACTTACTATTATTCAATAATTGATAAAAAATATGTTCCAATTGAATATGATGAAAAAACTGTTATATTAAAAAGACTTAAAGCTGATGACAAGATAATTAAAGCTAGTAAAACAGGTACATTATATGATATTGGAGATGGTGTAATTTGTTTGGAAATGCATACTCGTACATCGGCTATTTCAGCAGAATTACTTGAAACTATAAAAGAAGCACAGGAAGAACTAGAAAGCAATTGGGATGGAATGGTAATAACCAGTGCAAATAAAAATTTCTGTGTAGGTGCAGATTTAACATTAATATTATCGTATATTGAAGAAAAAAAATGGACTGAGATTGATGCAGTATTAAAAAGATCTCAAGAAATATATATGAGAAACAAGTATTCATACAAACCAGTAGTTATAGCACCTTTTGGTATGGCTTTAGGTGGAGGATGCGAGATGGCTATGCATAGTTCGGGCATGCAAGCTTCTGCAGAAATATATATGGGTCTTGTTGAATTGGGTGTTGGTGTGATTCCAGCAGGTGGAGGAGTTAAAGAAATGACTCTAAGAGCCTTGGAACGTACTGATAATACTAACGTATCCACCAGTGATTTCATACTATCTTATCTACAGAATATTGCTATGGCTAAAGTATCAAGCAGTGGTAAAGATGCTCAAAATCTTGGTTTTATTAAGAAGATGGATGGAATAACATTCAACAAGGATTTATTGATTACAGATGCAAAGAAAAAAGTATTGGAGTTTATTGATAATGGTTATACACCTCCAGCAGCTAAGCCTTTTCCTGCTCCAGGAATAAACGATAATTCATTTGGATACATGCAGGGAAAAGTAATGATGGATGCTGGCATGATAAGTGAATATGATTTGCATTTATTAAATAAAGTGTTGTACATAATGACTGGTGGTGATGTAACAAAAGGTACCATGATTAATGAACAATATCTTTTGGACCTGGAGAGAGAAGTGTTTGTAGAACTTTGTAAGGAAAGGAAAACACAGGATAGAATACGTTATATGCTAACAAATGGGAAACCTTTACGAAATTAAGAGGAGGAGTTTAAAATGAGAGAAGCCGTAATTGTATCTGCCGTTCGTACAGCTGGAGGAAAGGCTCCACGAGGGACACTTAGAGATACTAGACCAGAGTTGATGGGAAAACTTTGTATGGAAGAAGCTATAAAAAGAGCAGGAATAGATCCAGGAATAATTGATGATGTAATATGGGGATGTTCTACACCAGAACAATCTTTGGGTATGAATATTGCCAGAATTACCGCATACTATGCAGGAATTCCAAAAG
>NZ_CEZJXU010000347.1:0-2863 GCF_983023055.1 Dethiosulfatibacter sp.
GCACATAATGCGTTTATGTTTGATGCGTTAAAGCCTTAAATATAGATATATATATATATAGTTTTATATTTTTGCATTTTGTGCACCGCGACAGTTTATTGTCGTAATGCCGACAGTGAATGTCGAGTACCTATGAATTAAATACTTATTAAGGAGGGAAGCGTAGTGCCAAGAAAAGGACATATACCCAAAAGACAAGTGATGGAAGATCCGATATACAAAGATAAAATTGTTACCAAACTTATCAATTCAGTTATGCTGGACGGTAAGAAAGGTGTTGCTCAAAAGATAGTGTATGGTGCTTTTGAAATGATAGAAGAAAAAACTGGAGATGATCCAAAGGAAGTATTCTATAAAGCATTGAATAATATCATGCCTGTGCTTGAAGTTAAAGCAAGAAGAGTTGGTGGAGCTACATATCAGGTACCAATCGAGGTTAGACCTGAAAGAAGACAAACATTAGGTTTGAGATGGTTAATTACTTACACTCGTAAAAGAGGGGAAAGAACCATGAAGGAAAGACTGGCAAAAGAACTTATGGATGCGGCTAATAGTACAGGCGCAAGTGTCAAGAAGAAAGAAGACACTCATAAAATGGCAGAAGCTAATAAAGCATTTGCTAGTTTCAGATGGTAAAATGATAACCATTTTATCATTGCAGATAGGAGGAAAGTTGTGAGAGAATATCCTTTAGATAGAACAAGAAATATAGGGATAATGGCGCATATAGACGCAGGTAAAACTACTTGTACTGAGAGAATACTTTATTATTCAGGTATGATTCATAAAATAGGAGAAACACACGAAGGTGCGTCTCAAATGGACTGGATGGAGCAAGAGCAGGAAAGAGGAATAACAATTACTTCCGCTGCAACTACATGTGCTTGGAAAAATACTAGAATTAATATTATAGATACACCTGGACACGTTGACTTTACAGTTGAAGTTGAGAGATCTCTAAGAGTACTTGACGGTTCTGTAGCTATATTCGACGCTAAAAACGGTGTTGAGCCACAGTCTGAAACAGTTTGGAGACAAGCTGATAAATATAGGGTTCCAAGAATCTGTTTTGTAAATAAAATGGATAAAATGGGAGCAAGTTTTGAGTATTCAGTAGGAACAATGATTGAAAGACTTAAAGCAAATGTTGTGCCAATTCAGTATCCTATAGGAGCGGAAGAAGAGTTTGTAGGAATTATTGACCTTGTTGAAATGAACGCTAGAATCTATAAAGATGATTTGGGCGAAGAAATCGAGATAGTTGAAATACCTGAAGATTACAAAGAAAAGGCTGCAGAATATAGAGAAAAGATGTTGGAAGCAATATCTGATTATAATGAAGAAATCATGGAGAAATTTCTTGATGGTGAAGAAATCGAAGTAGCTTTGATTAAAGAAGCTATTAGAAAAGCAACTATTGCCGTTGATATTATCCCTGTTCTTTGTGGATCAGCATACAAGAACAAAGGTGTTCAAATTTTACTTGATGCAGTTGTTGAGTATATGCCATCTCCACTTGATGTAGAAGCAATCACAGGAATTGACGAAGATGGAGCAGATATAGTTAGAGAATCATCAGACGAAGCTCCTTTCGCTGCACTTGCGTTCAAGATAATGGCAGACCCATTTGTTGGAAAGCTTACTTTCTTCAGAGTATACTCTGGAGTTATGGAAGCCGGAAGTTATGTAACTAACTCTACTAAGAATAAGAGGGAAAGAGTTGGTAGAATCCTTCAGATGCACGCCAATAAAAGAGAAGAAATTAGTAAAGTATATGCTGGAGATATTGCAGCAGCTGTTGGTTTCAAGCAAACTACTACTGGAGACACTCTGTGTGACCCTAATAATATAGTTATTCTTGAGGCAATGGACTTCCCTGAACCTGTTATAGAAGTTGCCATTGAACCTAAGACTAAAGTAGGACAGCAAAAAATGGGTATAGGACTTCAGAAGCTTGCGGAAGAGGATCCTACATTCAGAACTTATACAAACGTAGAGACAGGACAGACTATTATAGCTGGAATGGGAGAATTGCACCTAGAGATCATCGTAGACAGACTTATGAGAGAATTCAAGGTAGAAGCTAATGTAGGTAAACCACAGGTTTCATATAAAGAGACTATTACTGGTACAGCCAATGTTGACTGCAAGTACTCTAAACAGTCCGGTGGTAAAGGACAGTATGGTCATGTTAAAATCATCATCGAACCGCAAGAAACTGGTGCAGGATTTGAGTTTGTCAACAAGGTTACTGGAGGATCTATTCCGAAGGAATACATTTCTGCTGTTGAAAACGGTGTAAGAGAATCATCAGAAAATGGTGTTATGTCAGGTTTCCCAACAATCGACTTCAAAGTTACACTTTATGATGGATCTTACCACGAGGTTGACTCAAGTGAGATGGCCTTTAAAATTGCTGGATCTATGGCATTCAAGGATGCTGCTAAGAAGGCTAATCCTGTAGTACTTGAGCCTTACATGAAGGTTGAAGTATTAACTCCAGATGAGTACCTTGGAGATGTAATAGGTGATATTAACTCAAGAAGAGGTAGAATTGAAGGATTTGTTGACAGAAACGGAATTAAAGTAGTGGATGCATTTGTACCACTTTCAGAAATGTTCGGTTATGCAACAGTACTTAGATCACTTTCTCAAGGAAGAGCAAACTACTCAATGCAGTTTGATCATTATGAAAAAGTACCAGCTAAAATGGTAGAAGATATAGTTAAATAAGCATCTGAAAAAGATGAATACAATATAATTTAGTTTATATTAAAAGGAGGAACTTAAATGTCAAAAGCAAAATATGAAAGAAATAAACCCCACGTAAACATAGGAACTATTGGTCACGTTGACCATGGTA
>NZ_CEZJXU010000348.1:0-2851 GCF_983023055.1 Dethiosulfatibacter sp.
TCAAAATCCAGAGCCCTTTGGGGCGTGCGGGTTCAAGTCCCGCTTTCGGCACCACGTAAATAGCGACCTTCAAGAGTTTTCTTGAAAGTCGCTGTTTTGTTTTTTTTGCTAATCTGCTAACATTTGCTAACAAGCATCTCTAGAGTTTAATTACTTATAGCATGATTATGGACTGATTTGAAGCTATAATTACCTAGAGCGCAATATCCCTAAATCCAACGCTCTTTTGCAATCAACCAAATTATACCTTCTATCCGTGGTTTAATCTGGTCCATCTAGTTGCAAACATGTTCTGGTCTAACATTTTTACTAGTATCCTCTTCAATAGAATTCGCACCTCTTAAGATTCTATCGATTAATCGCTCACATACTCCATTACGTGCGCCCAATGGTAGTACGACTCAAGATCTATTTTTCTAATCACACTTAATCTTTTTCTGTAATTCATTTCTTGAGTAATTTCAGGAACATCCCCAACTTCATAGTTCTTAAATTCAAACCCATGCAACATAGAAGCTGCCAAATGAGCAACTCTACCAGAATCTTTTAAAGCAGATTCAAATGTGTATTTTTCACCATGAATATAATTTCTTATATTTTTGATTCCAGTTTTAAGTTTTTCAAAATTCAGCTCTTTATATTTCCCTACCAACACTATAGTTAAAGCTGTATCGATTATATCATTAAGAACATCCTCTGGCTTAAGGTCGTCCAAGCCTCTAAACCGTGCATTCTGCTCTACACTTTTATGGAAGTTTCTTTCAACAACTTCAAAAGCAGTTTCATCCCATTTGTTTGTCATTCTCGAAACATCAAACATCTGCTTAATAATTTCAACGTCTTTACCAATATCATAAGGAATGCCAATTGTATTAGGTGCAAATGCAGTCATTTTATCTCCTAGTAAAGCGAATAATGATGGACAAATCACAGTAACCTCTGGATCACAAGTCTTTACCAATGCATTTTTAATTGGTACCTCTATAAGATCCGTATATGTTTCTTCGTCAAACACTATATCCAACAGTACATACATCGGGATATTTTTTTCCTTGATAGAATCATAGAAAAACTTATAATGTTTCTTAGGAATATCAGTTGAATCTCTGACATTTTCTTCGAAGGTTTTAAAAGGACCATCACCCTCTATGATCAATTCAAAAATTGCCGTTAAAGAGTCATTTGAATCTACAGGTTTCATTTGAATATCGATGTCAATTGAAAATCTAATAGGTTCTTTGATAAGAAGTATTAAGGCTGTTCCACCTTTAAATATAAACTCTAAACCATTCTCTTTTAATTTCTCAAGAAGGTGAAAAGCATGTATATTTCTCTCTACGAGAACAGAATCTGCTTTTAGACCTCTTTTTTTCATTTCAGCCATTTGCTCCTCTAGCCATTCCTTCGTAAAATTAACCTTTGTTAGCATCTAACCCTCCTCTGAAGTTTCTATTGTATCCACTAGTATATTGCAGTTCCTCATTAATTTTTTTTTTGCATTTTCGTTTAGGAGTTTCCAGTTATATGAATCGCCTTCTTTTACAGCGAACGATAGATATTGATTATAATGGTCATTTTCGTCTTTATAGTATTCCATTGCTGTGTAGAAGTTAGTTAATATGCTATCATTTCTTCTGTATAGTGAATAACTTATTAATGTGGTTAGGTCTACTTCACATGAATCAATAACATTCATCAACATTCTTTCCCACTCAATTCCTTGTAACCAATTAAATGCATCTCTTTCTATATAAGTATCCACTAATATCTTTTCTATCTTAGGATAATGCCCTGTTTTCGATTTACTTATAGGTGATCTTTTATAAAGTGTTTTAACAATAATGACATCAGCATCATCTAAGTATAAATCATATTCCTTTTCAGATGGATTAAGCAGCGCTTTTGGATATTTTTCTTTAATATGATTGAATATTATTTCTTCAAAATCCTTTTCAACCTCAACAATCTTATATGACTTCATATAATAATTATGACTGAATAGGTTTAGGCAATTCGTATCCCATACGACAAACTTTATTTCAGGATAATTCACCTCGATGTAATTTTGTAGAATTTTCATTTTTCTATCATAACTTGGTTTAAATATATTCTTCTTACCTTTGGCATATATGTTTTTGCTCACTGAATATATCTCACCTTTATTTCTTAATCTGCTAATCATTTGTCTTAGCGAATTTTCTGTCAGATCTTCATCAGGGAATTCCTTTTTTATAGCACAGAATAGTTCATCAAAATGATGTATCTTTTTATCTAGAAAGAACATAAGAATTTCATTTGTTTTCATGTTAGAACTCACCTCCTCTACATTGTCATAGTTGTATCTTTTTTAATTTAGATACATTATTGACATTTACATCTTATTATAACATATATCAAAATAAATTTAAATCAAGCAGGCTAATTGCAACATTGTTGGATCTGTTTTGTTTTTGTCATAGATGTAGCATTTTTGAATTAGATACATTCATGACATTTATCAAATTTGTTTTTTGTTAATGGTATTTTAAAATTTGCTTTAATTTCAAAAAATGAACGTCTTAAGAAAATTAGTGCTTATAATTCAATTCTCCTTTACTTAACTTGAAAGATTGGTGCGTAATTTCTGATAATACATGTAAGCTTTTAAGGTTTTATAACTTAAGGGAATATGAATAAGAAGATTATAGAAAATGTTATGCAGTTAGGTAAAATATTAGAATCGGTCCAGAATACTAAGGAAGTTGATATCTATAAATAAAAAAAGATGTCTCAAAACTGGACATCATAAGAAATCATAGATTTGATTCAAATGAAGAAATGATTCGATTGACTAAGAGGAGCGATTGTACCG
>NZ_CEZJXU010000349.1:0-2851 GCF_983023055.1 Dethiosulfatibacter sp.
TAAAGTCAGGAGGGACTAAGATGAAGAAATTTATTATTATTCTTGTATTACTTGTTTTTCTGACATCATGCGGTAAGGCTGAAGATAAGCCAGCTGACTCAACAACAATTAAAACGGATGAGGGTCATGAGATTACGGTTTTACAGGACGAAGAAGGTAGTCTTCCATTACCTGAAGATTTTCCAGAGGATATAATCCCCGTATATAAGGATCCTAATATAATAGTATCTTCAAATGATGCGGATGGGAGTTCCCAAATCATAGCAATGAGCGAGGAGCCCATGGAGGATATCGTAAACTTTTATAAAGAGGTTCTTTCAGATGGAGAGAATACGAACGAAACACTAACTCCGGAAACCTATATGCTCATGGGAATAAAAGATGGAATAAATTATATGGTTTCAGTCGCGGAAGCTGATGATGAGGATTTGGAATCAGATAAATACAAGAGTATGTTTACAGTTATCGTTTTTCCCGAGGATGAGGAGTTTGGTGAAGGGGAAATTGAAGAAGAACCTGAAGAGGAAGAGTCGGGAACCACTGAGACTGTAGACGAAGGGACTTCTATGCCAAGTAGCCTTTCATGGCCGGAGGATTATCCAGAGGATTACTTAGAAGCTTACCAGGACGGCGAACCTCAGCTATTTATGGTGACAAATGCAGGACAGAGCGGTATGGGTATGATAATGCTGGTGACAAAGGATGATTCGAATAAGGTTATTGAGTATTATAAGTCGAAGTTGAAAAATTCCGAGAATTATACTAGCATGTTGATGCCAGAAGGAGGAACCTTTACTGGAATTATTGAAGGAATGCTATTCCAGATATCAATTTTTGAAAATGAAGATATAGAAACATATCCAGGGTATAAGACTGCAGTAAGTATAAACTATCAACCAATGGAATAGCGACTTAAAGAATAGTAGAATAAATATAATATATGGTTAAGTAATGATATGAAAAGCTCCATGGAGTTTTTATATCTGATTTTCATTTTAATAGTCCTCCTGGAAGGTTTTCTCAAGAGATATAAATCAGCTGGAAACAAGAAATAATAAAGGATAGATGAGCAGAAAACTATAAATGAATAAATAGCGATAATTTAATAGAAACAATGTAGAAATAGGATCTCCTGGAATTATAGTTCAGGGGATTTTTGTTTGGATTAAACGGACATGTGTTTAGATTTTGCGTTATAAATATTGAGGATTATTAATAAGTTGTTGCGATTATTACGGTTATGACATAAAATTACAGTGTGAATGTAATAATTCGATTAGTAGCAAAGCAAGGAAGTAAATATAAATAGTGAATAAATATTGAATAAGACGGATAATTACTTGACCTGAATACAAAATAATGATATATTTATAATGTAATTACAGTGGGAGTGAAATAATTGAGATGATTGTGAAACGAGGTGATATTATTAAACAGATTGCTCAAGAAATCAGAAGAATAAGAAAAAGCAAAGGAATTACCTTGAAGGAATTGAGTGAGGGTACTGAATTATCAATAAGTTTCCTGTCGCAGATAGAACGTGGCATATCTTCGATGACAATCACATCGTTAAAGAAAATTGCAGATGCTTTGGGTGTTACCATGCAGGATTTGGTAAGCATAGAAGAGAATCAACAATTTACTCGCAAAAAAGAATCTCAGATGGTTATGAAGCTCGAAAAATCCTTTCCTAAATACGTTCCCCTCAGTGGACAATTTGAAGGAAGAAAGCTTGAAGCTTTAATATTGAAAATGGCTCCAAATCATAAGGATATTGAAACCACTACCCATGACGGAGAAGAATTTTATTATATAATAAGTGGAAGCGGAATATTTACCATTGGTGAAGAAGAATATGTCATTTCGGAAGGTGAAACAGTCCATTATCCATCTACCATACCCCATAAAATATGTAATCCCAACGATACTGAACTAGTAACACTTTGTATTTTAACACCGAAAATATTCTGATGATTGATTTATATGAATCAATCTTGTATTGTCAAAGATAAATATAAGAGGTTGTGATAATTAATGAATAATCAAAATGACCATTTGCTTAATGTGAAAGATCTTTCTGTTCAGTTCAAATCCGAGGATGGATTGATGCTTGCGGTAAATAAGATGTGTTTCACATTGAATAAGGGAGAAAAACTAGGAATAGTAGGAGAGAGTGGTAGTGGAAAAAGTGTCACTTCACTGTCGATAATGGGTCTGGTACCTAACCCTCCGGGTGAAATTGTGAACGGTGAAATTATCTTTAAAGATAAAGATTTGGCGAAGGCGAGCGAATCCGAAATTAGAAAAATAAGAGGAAATGAAATATCAATGATATTCCAAGAGCCTATGACATCACTAAATCCCATACTGACATGTGGGTTTCAGATTGCAGAATCGTTGATTTTGCATAAGAACATGAAGAAGAAGCTTGCTTTAAAAGCTGCTGCTGGTCTGCTTAAAAGCGTAGGTATTCCAGATGCAGATGCTAATGCTAAAAGATATCCTCATCAGTTGTCAGGTGGAATGAGACAAAGGGTGATGATAGCTATGGCCCTTGCATGTGAGCCTGAAATTCTTATTGCTGATGAACCCACAACTGCCTTAGATGTGACTATTCAAGCTCAGATTCTTGAACTTATGAACAAGCTCTGTGATAATCACGATACTGCAATAATAATGATAACACATGATTTGGGTGTTGTTTCAGAGATATGTGACAAGGTCATAGTAATGTATACAGGTCATGCTGTCGAACAGGCTGATGTAAAATCTATTTTTAAGAATCCGCTACATCCATATACCAAGGGACTTATTGATTCTATTCCAAAGATTACCAAAGAAAAAAGAAGAC
>NZ_CEZJXU010000350.1:0-2848 GCF_983023055.1 Dethiosulfatibacter sp.
GATATCTTGAACAATAGCTGAAGTAGAAACCTGTATCTTTTGAATGTATAGAATGACCTTACGCTGTTTTTTTCAAACTGGTCGATTACTATGGTATCTTCCAAACATACGGTAATGATATTCTTTCCAGCTATTATGATTCCAAAAGGCAGGGTGGAATAGAATGGGTGTTCTTCATCTTCGTCGTCTAGAAAGGGAATGTCTACCAGTATAAGAGTTTGGTCATCTTCTATCTCTATACGTGAGTATTCCTCTTCGTCCAGGGCAGCTCTCAGGAAGTCTATATCCACATTAAGCTCATCTTCTATGAACTCAAGCTCTTCTGGTGTAGGACTTATAAGACTTATCCAAGCTCCATCCTCGATTTCCTTCAAAGTAAACAGATTGTCGTCAACAGTTTTATAGATATTGATCATATTTATTCACCTCGCTTATTTAATTGGTGAGTTCCCAATTCAACAAGCTCGTTTATTAACTGAGAAACGTTGAGAACAGGGAACTAGTATTTTTTTATTTGTTAGATAAAACTTTCTGACCATAGGCCCGTCGTCCACGTTTCTTCACTTCCTCTCATAAATAAAATAAACCCTATGTCCGCAAACAGACATAGGGAATTAGCCCTTTCCTGTTGGGTTTTAGCACTATACAGCATAGGCGTAAAGCCGGCCACATTAGATATAACCTTGTCGATAATATCTGCTGACCCGTTGGCATCTCTGGATGTTTCTGGGCAGTGGCATGTATCTGTATAGGAACCTCTCCTAACCAGGTCCATAAAAGTAATATGTACACTCTTATTATATAACTTTTCTTGTAATATTCAAGTTAAATTTATTATAGTTACAATTAAATGCAATGATGCTAATATATTAGTTATTATAGCAATAGAGAAAATAAAGAAGACCTGTATTAATTCTTTATATTTTCAAGTCTTTCCTTTAAATCTTTAAAGCTTTTCATCCTTCCCTTGGTTACATCCTTGTCGAATTTCCTTTCCTTGAAGGAATAGAAGAGTTGGTCCATGTCGTAGTCCGGGGGATAGAGCTCCGATGCCGTTCCAAGAATCTTTACTCTTTTGACAGGCAGCTTGAAGAAGCTGTAGTCCCTTGAAAGGGTAATCATTCCTTTTTCGTCGGTATCTTCGAATACTATTGCCTTTTCATTGTCTTCAAGGCTTAAAACAAGGTCTCCCTTGAAGAGTGTCTTCTCCTTTTTCACCCTTTCCTTATCTGGCTTTCTGATTTTTGGACTTATTATTTTTGCTCTTATGACTGCTGAAATTTCCTTCTCACCAGTAAGTTCCAGGGACCTTTTCAGTATTGACTTTTTAAGGCCAAGGCGTTCAGATATCCAAAGGGCGTTGCTTTCTCCCGCATCACCTATTACAAGCTCGTAGTAGGGCTCCAGAGTTTCAGCGTTAAAGAGCATCTTGGCATTTTGAAATCCTGTCATTTCCTCGGCAAAATCCTTGATTTTGCTGTAGTGGGTGGTGACAACAGTAAGGGCACCGTTCTTGTAAAGGTCCTCAAGAACTGCAGAACCTATTGCTGCTCCTTCCCGGGGATCTGTTCCAGTACCTATTTCGTCAAGAAGTACAAGGGATTTTGAATCTGCCTTGTTAGTTATGTCCACCAGGTTTTTCATATGCCCTGAAAATGTACTCAGTGAATTTTTTATATCCTGTGCATCTCCAACATCAACAAATACATTGTCGAAGACGGGGAATTTGCTTCCTTCTCCAACAGGTACATGAAGTCCGGACTGAAGCATAAGAGTCATTAGTCCTACAGTCTTTAGTACGATTGTCTTTCCACCAGTGTTTGGACCTGTTATCACCAGTGTCCGAAAATCTTTTCCTACTTGAAAATTCAGGGGTACGGGATCTTCAATCAGGGGGTGCTTTCCTCTTTTTATCCTGAATTCATCTCCAGGAGATATTTCAGGCTGGGTTCCATTTATTGACAGACTGTATTTTCCCTTGGCAAAGGCAAAATCATACTCGCTCATTATGTCTGCATTCATTTCAAGCTCTTTCTTGTACATTGAAACAAAGCCTGTCAGTGATGAAAGGATTTGGTATTCCTCTTCCTGGATTTCAGCATTTATATGTTCCATTTCCACAGTCATCTTCTTAACTGAGTCGGGCTCTATGAAAACAGTGGACCCCGTTGAACTTTCATCGATTACGGATCCTTTCACCATGCTTTTGTATGCCCGTTTTACAGGGAGAGTGTATTTTCCCATCCTTTCTGCCACAAAGGAATCCTGTAGATATTTTGAATAACTTGAGTTGGATATCAATGATTCAAGTTTTGTCCTTATCCTGTCTTCTGCTGATTTTTTCTTCTTGTTCAGTTTCCCAAGTTTCGGAGAAGCATCCTGTCTCAGTTCTGAACCACTTACGCAAGCGAGTATTTCATCTTCCAGACTGCCACATTCATTCAGGTTTACAGAAAATGATGACAGGACCGGAGCCATGTACTTGAAGTCCTGTATGAATTTTTTCATTGAAAGGCAGCCCCTCTGAAAGTCTGCAATCTTAACAAGCTCCGATGGTTTAAGGATTACCCCCTTGTCAGCTTTGTCAATATAAGCATTCACTGCTGAAAGTCCGTACATTGGAACTCCACGACCCTGACTCAGTATTTCAACTGCCTCAGTTGTCTTTTCAAGACTATTTTCTATACCTTTTCTTGAGGTCAAAGGCTCGAGTTTTTCTATCTTATCCTTACCTAGTTCGCTCAAAGCATGGTTTTTAAGTTCTTCTTTAATATCATAGTAATTTAGTTTTTTAAAAATTTTATTGTTCATTATGGTCTCCTAAGTTTTAATGTCACACTGTAGTTGA
>NZ_CEZJXU010000351.1:0-2826 GCF_983023055.1 Dethiosulfatibacter sp.
AGACCTGCTTTTGGTGGAAACATTATGGCTACAATCATGTGTACAGAACACAGACCTCAGATGGCAACAGTGAGACCTGGAGTTTTCGACATGATTGCAAAGGATGAGTCAAGAGTTGATGCATCAAAAATAGACAAAAGAACTACAACATTCTCTGATACTGTTGATAGAATAAAAGTAATTGAAGTAGTAAAAGAGCTTAAAGACACAGTGGACCTTACTGAAGCTGAGTTTATAGTTTCAGGTGGTAGAGGTGTTGGGAGCGCAGAAAACTTCAAGCAGTTGGAAGAATTGGCTCACGCATTAGGCGGAACTGTTGCAGGTTCAAGAGCTTCAATTGACAACGGTTGGTTGGATCATGCACTTCAAGTTGGACAGACTGGAAAAACTGTAAGACCTTTGGTTTATGTGGCATGTGGTATTTCAGGAGCTATCCAGCATTTGGCAGGAATGCAGGACAGTGACTATGTAATTGCTATAAACAAGGATGCAGATGCTCCGATACATGGAGTAGCTAATTTAAGTCTTGTTGGAGATTTAAACAAGCTTGTTCCTGAGTTTACAGCACAGCTTAAGGCAATGAACAAATAGTAACAATCAAGAGACGATATTATTGCAGCTTAGGAAAGTTTAAATATGAATATCACATTTAAGCATTGTGATATTCGTTAAATGATAACTTTCCACGCGTTCGAACAACGACTTGTGTCGTTGACACAGCGTAGCTGCTTTCTAGGTATGTGGAATTAGACAGACGCATAATTACTATATGATCGGACGATATATATATATTATCAAATAATTGAAATATGAAATATGATAGACCCTGGATTTAGGGTCTATTTTTTTTAGCTCTATGAAGGCTTGAAAATCCATAATAGGCTTTCTTTTAAATTGTAATGGTTATATAATAAATATATACAAGGAAAGGATTGATATTATGGAAAAAACAATTAAAAGAACAGCTGCATGGTTAGGAACAGGCTTCATTGTTCTTCTGGCAGTAATAATAATAAACCAATTACATAGTGTTTTTATAGTCACCTCAGCGGTAAACATAAACCTTGGAAGGATAGTCACAGGAATTTTGGCCCTATTCTTCTTTGGAATATTTACAATGCCTTTAATAGGATTTATGAAGCTTAGAAAACCTCTGGAAATACCGGAGATGGAAGACGAGGTTGCCTACGGGAAGTATTTGACTACAATTAAAAAGAGGCTTGTGAAGAATCCAATGCTTAAGGATATGAACTATGAATTTGAAGAAGAAAAAGAAGTAAGGGAACAGATTATTTCAGCATACTCTGTGCTTGACTGTGAAGCGGAAAAAATAATAAAGGAAACGGCGTCTACTGTTTTCATAACCACTGCAGTATCTCAAAATGGTGTACTTGATGGTCTATTTGTAATGACCAGCCTGTCGAGAATGGTCTGGAAGGTAAGCCATATATATAATCAAAGACCGAATATCAAGGATATATTCCAGTTATATATAAATGTAGCGGTAACTGTACTCATGGCAAGGGAAATAGAGGACCTTGCAATACTTGACGAGCAGCTTCAACCTGTAGTGAATTCCCTCATAGGTGGAACCATCGGAACTCTTGTGCCCGGAGCGGCAGCTGTTTCAAACCTCATAGTGAGCTCAGTAATTGAAGGCTCTGCCAATGCACTTCTTGCATTGAGGGTAGGAGTTATTGCGAAGAAGTATATGACAAGGCTTGAAAAAGAGGACAAAAGGTTAATAAGAAGATCTGCAACACTTGAAGCCTGCAAGCTTTTAGGTTCAGTGGTTCAGGTGAATTCTGTAAACATTGTTAAGTCTTTTGTAAAGGCGTCAAAGAGAGCAACCATAGACAAGACCATTGATGGGATAAAGACAGGGGCGGACAAGACCATAGATGGAATAAAGACAGGAGCCGGTAGGACCGGCAATTTTGTAAAGGAAATTTTCAAAAGGGACAACAAAGAAGATGAATAGAGGTAAAGGCGACATAGTCGCTTTATCTTGATAGAAATACAGGTTTGATGTACAATGGTCAGGGTAACGCAATAAAAAATTAAAATTAATAAACGATAATAGATGACAGGAGAAACAACATGGGAATATTGATTACAGGTGGAGCAGGGTATATTGGAAGCCATACGGTTGTAGAGTTGTTGAATGACGGATACGAGGTTGTAGTTGTAGATAATTTCAGCAACAGCAAGCCGGAGGTTCTTAACAGGATAAGGCAAATAACTGGAAAAGACTTGAAGTTTTATGAAGCAGATATACTGGATGAAAATATAATGGATTCAATATTTAAAGAAAACAATATTGAAGCAGTGGTACACTTCGCAGGATACAAGGCAGTAGGAGAATCCGTTGAACTGCCGCTTAAATATTACTACAACAATCTTACAGGGACACTTGTACTTTGCGAAGTTATGAAAAAGCATGGAGTTAAGAAAATAGTATTCAGCTCATCGGCTACTGTTTACGGGCTAAATAAGTCTCCTTTGACCGAAGGAATGTCCCTTAGTACTACTAATCCATACGGTACAACAAAGATGATGATAGAAATGATACTGAGAGATCTATACAATTCTGACAATAAATGGAGCATATCTCTTTTGAGGTATTTCAATCCAATAGGAGCTCATGAAAGTGGTAGAATAGGTGAAGACCCCAATGGTATACCAAACAATCTCATGCCATATATAACGCAGGTTGCAGTAGGAAAGAGAAAGCAGCTTAGTGTATTCGGAAACGACTATAAAACAAAGGACGGAACAGGAATAAGAGACTATATTCATGTAGTTGACCTTGCAAAAGGACATATC
>NZ_CEZJXU010000352.1:0-2824 GCF_983023055.1 Dethiosulfatibacter sp.
TTGCTGCAGTTATAGGTATTAGCACTATTTGTGATAATATTTCAAGCTTGAGTAGAATATACAAGGAAGCATGGAACATATTGAGCATTGGAAAACGTTTGGATAAAGCCGGAGCTTTTTATATAAAGGATTATTTTAATGAAACTCTTTTATACAATTCTCCAACCAATATCAAGTATTTAGCAAACAGCTCCATACTTGATTTAAAAAAACAAGCTGATTGCCAAGAACTATTTAAAACCATCCGTGCATGGTATGATTCCGGCTTTAATCAAAGAAAGACTTCTGAAATGCTATATATACATAGGAATACCTTGAATTACAGAATAGAAAAAATCCAAAAAATATGTGGTGTAAATCTATTTAATCCAAGAGAAGCTCTAGATATATATATTACTATAATAATGATAGAATTAGACCTAGTAAAATAACAAACCCCATCTTTTGATGAGGTTTGTTTATAACCAATGGTTGTTATATATTGTTGTTATTTCTTTTCTTTTATTGGAATAATCACTTTGGTTATATGTTCTTCAATATTGTTGATGTCTACAGGTGAAATGATGAATTCATCTGAAGGATAACCATCAATCATATATTTATCGCTGTTTCTATTGATTAATTGTATCATTTTAATATAGGTCCCGACAATTGTTGAATAGTCTCCAACATGTATGCAGGTTGCTGCCAGAAAGCCTCCAAACCTGCGGAAACCAGGCTCATCTCTGAATTCATCAACTTCAATGGCAAATTCTACACTACAGTCTTTTTGAAGAAACTGATCAAGCATTTTTTCATAGTATGTAAGTATGATAGGGCCTTTTGTTTTCAAATTCATGGATTCAGCCACTTCTTTTATTTCAATCCATCTCTCAAGAGATACATCGGCATTGTCGTAGGTTTTTATAGGTTTTCGTATATAGAAAATGTTTTTAATAGGTATCTTTTCAAACTTAACAACATCAAAATCCTTGTCATAATCTTTCAATACGGCATTGTCGTAATAATCGAGTATGTGTACGCCTCTTTTTAGACGCTCCAGGAAATTTTCCCCTGAATCGTAAGCATTTTGTAAACTATTGATTTTTTCTGAAAGTTCATGTAATTTTATATTAATACTTGATTCTATACTTTTGGCATTATTGTCTTCAAGTATTGTCTTTATTTCCTTTAAGCTAAAATCAAGGGATTTAAGTTTTCGGATTATATAAAGAGATACTATCTGTTCTTTTGTATAATATCTATATTTGGTTTGTTCTTCTATATGCTTAGGTTTCAAAAGGCCAATTTCATCGTAATAACGCAAAGTTTTAATAGGCATATTGCATTTTTTCGAAACTTCTCCAATTTTATAATAGTCTTTATTCATTAAGGGTATTTACTCCTTCAATACATATTCAGATAATTATATCAAAAACAGAAAGTTTATTCAATAATTACATAATTCAAATAAAGCCAAAAACTATCCACCTACTGGATTGTTTTTGGCTTTTTGACTATAAATTATTTTGGGTTTTTAAAATTAGGGGTTGTCTGTCCAGTAACTGTATCAGATATTATCTAACCATAGCAACAAAATACAAATCAGAACAGTTAATAAAATGGAGGATTTAAAAATGGAAGGAAAAAAAGTAATACACAAAATGATGATGAAAGCAAGCGATGGACACTATGTTGGTGGACTTGTAAACGGAGCAAAGATAGCTGTAGCTTGGGGAGATGTTGGAACTGAACTTATGGTTCTTGTTGATGGAGACATCAGTTTATTCCTTGGGTATGACAGCATGGAGTTCACGGCACCTGTACATGTAGGGGATTTCATGGAATACCATGGATGGATAGAAAAAGTTGGAAACTGTTCTTACAAGTGTAAGTTCGAAGCTTATAAGGTTGCATGCATGTGTGACACAACAGACATGGATATGACTGGTATTGCATCTACAGCTGCAACCGCATGTGTACCTCCAGTGCTTTGTGGAACTGCAACTGGAAGTCTTTACATTGCTAAGGATAAGCAAAGAGGTTCTCAAGAGGCATCATTTGATAATGTAGTTCATGCAATAAAAGTTAAATCGTAAATACAAGTGAAAAAAATATTGACGAAATTGGAAAGACGGAAATTTATTCCGTCTTTCTGTGAATAAATTAAAATATATTATGAGGTGTAAGTAATGATGAATCAATCAAAACCGTTAAAGGGTGTAAGAGTCTTGGATTTAACTCAAGCATACAGTGGACCTTTCTGTACAATGAATCTGGCAGACCACGGTGCAGAAGTAATTAAGATCGAGAGACCTGGAATTGGTGATCAGACAAGAAATTGGGGTCCTATTGTTAATGGAGAAAGTGGTTACTTTGCATATATAAACCGAAACAAAAAAGGAATAACCATTGATTTGACAAAGGAAGAAGGAAAGGAAATTTTCAGGGATCTTATTAGAGAATCCGATGTTGTAGTTGAAAATTACAAGGTTGGAGTAATGGAAAAACTTGGATTCAGCTATGAAGTAATGAAGGAGATAAATCCTGGAATCATATACGGATCAATATCAGGTTTTGGCCTTGAAGGTCCTTTGTCTAAACGTCCTTGTTATGATATAGTAGCTCAGGCTATGAGTGGAATGATGAGTGTTACAGGGTTTTCAGACGGACCTCCATGTAAGATAGGTCCTTCAGTTGGTGATAGCTTTACAGGTGCATATCTTTGTATGGGTGTATTGATGGCGCTTTATCAAAGACAGGTTACAGGAGAAGGACAGAGACTTGACGTAGCGATGGTAGATACATTATTTTCAACTATGGAGAATTTTGTTGTTGAACATAC
>NZ_CEZJXU010000353.1:0-2824 GCF_983023055.1 Dethiosulfatibacter sp.
TGGAAGAAGGATTGAGATTTGCGATCAGAGAAGGCGGAAGAACTGTTGGAGCAGGTGTTGTTGCTAAAGTAGTCAAGTAATTCCATACTATTTAAAGCATTCAGGCAGGTCGTTGACCTGCCTGTTTTATTTTATGAGTTAGCTTTTAAACAAACATAAGGGTTAATTGAAACAAGTCAAAAATGTTTTTTGAAAATAGTAGTAATTAAGTGTTTGCTTTTCTTTATAATGGTGTTATAATTTAATGTGCGTTTATCCAAGGATGATACTGGGTAGATTATATTTAAATGTAATTCTTTTCTTCTTGACATAGAAAACCTTTTATGATAATTTATATTAGGTAATGGGTAAATTGGAAAATTATGTTTATATAGATGAAGTGGTGGAGGTGTAGTAATGAGGTCTAAAGTTAAATTAGCCTGTACAGAGTGCAAGCAAAGAAACTATGATACAATGAAGAACAAAAGAAACAATCCAGAAAGAATTGAAATGAAGAAATACTGTAAATTCTGCAAGGCTCATACATTGCATAAAGAAACAAAATAATCTCAAGGATGTGAAAAAATGGCTGCAAATACAAGTGTAAATAAAGCAGGCAGAATGTCTGGTTATTTTAAAGGTGTAAAAGCTGAGCTTAAAAAAGTTACCTGGCCAACAAGAAAAGAATTAATGACATATACAATGGTTGTTATTGTTGCTGTTACTCTTATGACTTTGGTTGTATGGGGACTTGATGTTGTTTTTCATAGCTTGTTTGGTATATTTGTTTAAAGGAGGTAGGACCATTTTGCGGTCCGCTTAATTATGAAACAAAGATCAGAAGGACCAAAATGGTACGTGGTTCATACATATTCAGGTCATGAAAACAAAGTTAAGGCCAATATTGAAAAATTGGTTGAAAACAGAGAAATGCAGGATATTGTATTCGAAGTGCAAGTGCCTACGGAAGAGCACGTTGAAATAAAAGACGGTAAAAAGAAGATCAAGGAAAAGAAGAAATTTCCAGGTTATGTAATTATAAAGATGATAATGACAGACGAATCATGGTACCTGGTAAGAAACACCAGGGGTGTTACTGGGTTTGTCGGACCGGGAACAAAACCAATTCCATTGTCAGATGACGAAGTCAAGGGATTGGGAGTTATGGAAGTACTTCCTATGATGAATATAGCGAAAGGCGATGCTGTAAAGGTTACAGAAGGACCTTTTGAGAATTTCATGGGAACAGTGGATGAAATCCACGAAGAGAAGAGAAAACTTAAGGTTTTCATATCCATGTTCGGTAGAGAAACGCTCGTTGAACTGGATTTTGAACAGGTAGAAAAAGTTTAATACTTTTTTATAGATACCATATAGTGGGAGGGTAAAACCGATTTACCACAAAAAATGAGGAGGTGCAAACATGGCAAAAAAAGTAATCGCTGTAGTTAAGTTGCAAATCAATGCAGGTAAAGCTACTCCAGCTCCACCGGTTGGTACTGCATTAGGACCACACGGTGTAAATATAATGGGATTTTGTAAAGAATTCAATGCAAAAACATCAGATCAGGTAGGTATGATAATACCTGTTGTATTAACTGTATATCAAGATAGATCTTATTCGTTCATTACTAAAACCCCTCCAGTAGCAGTACTGTTAAAGAAGGCTATTGGTATTGAGAGTGGTTCAGGTGAACCAAACAGAAACAAGGTCGCAACAATATCTAAAGATAAAGTCAAAGAGATCGCAGAAATTAAGATGCCGGACCTTAATGCCAACACAGTTGAAGCTGCTATGAGTATGGTGGCAGGAACTGCTAGAAGCATGGGTATAGTTGTAGAAGACTAATAAATGGCAAATGGTGGGAGGCAAAGTCCGCTAAAACCACAAAGGAGAAATGATATGCCTAAAAGAGGAAAAAAGTATAACGATAGCGCAAAGACTTATGACAAGTTAAGTTTATTTAATTTGGATGAAGCAGTTAAATTGGTTCAAGAGACAGCAAAAGCTAATTTTGATGAAACTATTGAACTTCACATTAGACTGGGTGTAGATTCTAGACACGCTGACCAGCAGGTTAGAGGTGCGGTAGTTCTACCTCACGGTACAGGAAAGACTAAAAAAGTTTTGGTTTTCGCTAAAGGTGAAAAGCTTAAGGAAGCAGAAGAGGCAGGAGCTGATTATTTCGGTGGAGCTGAATATGCTGAGAAAATCCAAAAAGAAAACTGGTTTGATTTTGATATTACTGTAGCTACTCCTGACATGATGGGTGTTGTTGGTAGATTGGGTAGAGTGCTTGGACCTAAAGGTCTAATGCCAAACCCTAAATCAGGAACAGTTACTATGGATATAACAAATGCAATAAATGAGATCAAGGCAGGTAAGGTTGAATACAGAGTTGACAAAACATCGATTATTCACGTTCCTGTTGGAAAGAAATCATTTGGTACAGAGAAGCTCACCGAAAATATTCAAACATTGATGGATGCTGTTATTAAGGCTAAGCCATCTGCATCAAAAGGAAAGTACCTTAAGAGTGTTGTATTAACAAGCACTATGGGTCCTGGAATAAAAATCAACGCTGCAAAATTATCTGACTAATAACTGTTGACATAATAAACACTTGGTGTTATACTACTGAAGTCAATAAAATATTTTTACCGCAGACAACTGGTGCGAAAGCTTAATTCCCAGTCGAGGTGAAACGAAATTGTATTAAAAAGCAATTTATGGTTTCTTCGTTCTGCGGAGAAACCTTTTTTATTATATTATCCATTCGGCTTTGCTGAACTGGACGTAATTTTCACAATGAGCTTAAGGAGGTGTAAACCTATGAATCAAGCA
>NZ_CEZJXU010000354.1:0-2804 GCF_983023055.1 Dethiosulfatibacter sp.
TTAAGTGAAAACGCCCTTGATGGAATCTTGTCGAGAACCTTCTTCATCATCTCGTGGGGAAAAAGTTCAGGAGCCATTTCCCCTGTGCTTAGTCTTGTTATGGTATTGTCAAACTCCAGCATGTTTATAGTCTGTATAGTTGGTTGATTAGCTTTATGTATCCCCGATTCAATGTATCTGTTCCATTCAGGAGTATTGCCGGAAAGCATCATAGACCATGTATTATTGACTATCTCAGAGCCCCTTCCATACTTTCCTTCAATGATTCCCAAAGAAATGAGCTCTGAATAAGCTTCAACAATTGTGCTTCTATTGACAGATAGCAGTTCTGCCAACTTTCTCTGTGATGGAAGCTTCTGTCCTGTAATCCAATCACCCTTTATTATTTTCATCTTTATATATCCAAGTATTTGGTCTGTTAATGGTACCTTGATGTTTCTATCTACTGAAAATTCAAAATCCACTGTACCCCGTGATTTCTCACTCATTTGTTTTGTGTTGCCAACCCTTTCAAAAAGCCTTTTAAATATTCGTCACTACATCTTTTATAATGCTTGTGTCCTTCTTTTCTGAAAAATGTTGTAAGATCCCCTTTTGAAACATAAATACCAGATTCTTTAAACAAATCTACCATGTCATCATTGGTTAGGGAAAATGCTATTTTCAGTTTCTTAAGCATCACATTATTGACACTTTTACGGCTCTTGATAGCAAGTGGTGGCTTTTCAGATTGACCTTCTTTGGGCTCCTGCTTTCCTCTTTTTAATATGATAAACCCGTTTAAAAAAGATTCCAAAGCTACATCATCACACTTAAGGTATTCTCCCATAGCAACTGCAGCACTGGTTTCTTCGACACTGCTATATTCAGTAACCTTAAACATCTTTAATAATTCAGCTTCAGTTATTTCAAAATCTCCAAGATTAAATATCTCCACCATGTCCATTGTTTCCATATTAAGATTATCTCTTAATTCTATCATTATCTCATTATTGTTCATCAGTACCTCTCCTGTTTCTTTTTTATTTACTCAATTATAACACACTATGAAAACAAAAAAACAATTAGACTCTACAAAAGTGATCTAATTATGATAGAGGTGATGAAATGAAAAAGACTATTTTTCTAATAATCTTTTTACTTGTACTAGTTTCCGCTCTATTAATACTAAATCTTTTTTCAGATATAAATAGAGATGCTGAATTAGAAGATATTCCTCTTCAAGAATCCGGCTTCATGAAACTAAAAGAAAGAAATCCAATTATTTCGAACATTGAAACCGACATATTCAGAGACAGCATAATAGATGTAACTTCAAAAAAAGACAGTATCCCACCTATTGACAATCCCGTATATTCAAGTGTTAGTATAGCTGATGAATATCTTAATGACACAGACAAGGTATTTATCTACGAAGCAACCGAAGGTGTATTTTTTTTATCCTCAAAGAATACTGGTTTGGCACGAAATAGTTAATGAATTTATTGATGACGAGTGGGTATCAATAACCTATTGTCCTCTAACAGGGTCAACAATCTGTTATTCTGGAAATGATGGCATTTATAAAAACAATAATTTCGGTACATCTGGACGTTTATTGAATTCAAATCTTGTAATGTACGACAGGACATCTAATTCTTTCATCTCACAAATACTAGGTACTGGTTTGAACGGAGACATGAATGGAGTTTCACTTAAAGCAAGACCTATTCATTGGGCTGAATGGAGTAAGGCTAAATTAAATTTCCCTGATGCAATTGTTCTTACAACTGAAACCGGTTATTTGAGAGACTACTATACTGATCCATATGGAACATATGAAAAAGAAGATAAAAATTCCTTCATTGTAACCATAATAAATACTCCTAGCATTCGATAAGAATTTTGTATTTAATCTATAGGATAATCGGAATTTGTCAAGCTAGTTGTCACATAAACTCTATTTTTTCAAAAACATTTAAGCCATGATTATATATTTGACTTCACATTCTCAAGAAGATTGTCCTTTTTGAATTCTTTACCAATCAATGAAATAAATAGTTCTGAAGCCCTTGAAAGATAACCGTTTACATTTGTTGTAATGCAAATGTACCAGAAGGGATAGTATTCCACATTGATATTGTAACAGTCTACTTCCTTAATTCCTGATATGAGTTCAAGATAGAATTCGGGAAGAATGGTGACACCAATGCTTTGTGCTACAAGCTCTTTTGCAGTGGTGAAGCTTCTTGTTTTCATAATGCCGGAAGGAGATATTTTGGCATTGTGGAAGATAGAATCCACTATCTGTCTACTTCTCTGCTCCTTGTTTCCAAGTATGAAAGTTTCATTTTCTAGATCTCTAATATCAACATAGGGCAAGTCGTTATTACAAAGTGAAAGGGCTTTGCCCTTGATTTCATGATCTGGTCTCGTAACAAGGAGGAATCTGTTTTTAGCTATCTTTGTGTACTTGAGATTTCCTTTGATATCAGGTTCTTCTTTTGCAGATTTGTGCATTACAGCAAAATCCACAGAACCTTTTTTTATCTCTTCCTCCAGCTCTGTGGAGTTTTTTTCTGTGAAATTGAATTCTATGTTTGGTGCAAGCTTCTTGAATTCAGGGAGAATTCGAGGCAAAAGGTATGAAGCTATGTATGTTGTTATTCCAATATTAAGGCGTCCCTTTTTCAGGTTGTTGATGTCACTTACTTCTATTTCAAAGTCATTATAAGATCTCAATATATCGCTGGCTACCTGACAGTATCGTTCTCCTGCATAGGTCAGCTTTAGGCCCCTATTTGTACGGGTAAACAGTTTGACTC
>NZ_CEZJXU010000355.1:0-2803 GCF_983023055.1 Dethiosulfatibacter sp.
AACGGAAACGAAGAGGCTATTGAATTGTGGCAGTGGATTAAGGATGTAAGTCTTATTGAATTCAACAGAGTTTATGGAATGCTAAACATAGAATTTGATTCATTTGCTGGTGAAAGTTTCTATTCAGACAAGATGCCAAGGGTTATAAAAGAGCTTGAAGAGAAGAATCTTCTAGTGGAATCCCAGGGTGCAAAGATTGTTGACCTTGAAGAATTCAGCATGCCGTCACCTTTAATAAAGAAGAGTGATGGATCAACTCTTTATATTACAAGAGATATTGCTGCATCAATTTACAGAAAAGAAACATATGACTTCTATAAGAACATATATGTAGTAGGTTCTCAGCAGAACCTTCATTTCCAGCAATGGATAAAGATAGTAGAGCTTATGGGTTACGACTGGGCAAAAGACTGCGTACATGTTCCATTTGGAATGGTAAGCCTGGAAGATGGAACCCTTTCCACAAGGAAAGGAAGGGTAGTATTTCTTGAAGATGTTCTTAATAAGGCAGTTGAAAAGACCCTTGAAATAATAAACGATAGGAATCCAAACCTTGAAGGCAAAGAAGAAGTAGCCAAGCAGGTGGGTATTGGAGCCGTACTATTCCAGGAACTTTACAACAACAGAATCAAGGACTATACTTTCTCCTGGGAGAAAACACTTAGCTTTGAAGGTGAAACTGGACCTTATGCTCAATATACATATGCAAGGACCTGCAGTATTTTAAGAAAGTACCAGGAAGAACTTGATACTGATATTGATTTCAGTCTAATAATAGGAGACAAGGAATTTGAAATAATGAAAACTTTGGAAGGATTTTCTGACATAGTTGAAAGTTCAATGACCAAGGAAGAACCATTCTATATTGCAAGATTCATAGTGGACCTGGCGCAAAAGTTCAATAGATTTTATCATTATAGTCAGATTCTTACGGAAGACAATGAACTTACTAAAAGTAGGATATTGTTGACATATGCTGTAAACACAGCTATTAGAAATGGTCTTAAATTGTTAGGAATTGAAACTCCTGAAAGAATGTAGTAAGAAGGTCTAAGGCCCTTGAACTATTGGAAACAGTGCAAAAGCAGTTGACAAATCATTTTTTGTAAACTATAATACCTCATAATCCATGCTTTTAAGGCATGGATTTTGACATGTTGCCATGTCGACATTAAATTTTGCTGGTGATATATGCTGGTGACTGAGAAAGAGGAAAAACTATTTATGAAGAAAAAGATTAAGATTATATCAGCACTGTTGATGTGTTTATTTGTACTGAGTGCATGTCAGACTGGAACGGCTACTACAGCCATTTCTGAAAACGTCACGTCAGAAGGAGCGGTTGTCACTGTGGACGCAGAGCCTGTCCCAATTAACCTATCCAACGTTTATAAAAGAAGTATAGACTATGTTTCGATTAAGGATCACGTGGAAGCAGCACAAGAGAAAGATTTTAAAGAATATGCAATTGAGCTGTCAGGACTTGAAGTAGGTGCCATTGAACTGTTAATGGCTGAATGTGATGAAGTAGGAATTGATCCATTTGTAATTCTGGGATTAATGAGACTTGAAAGTGAATTTGATACATATTGTGTGGGAAACCTGGGAGAAAGAGGACTTGGACAGCTAATGGCAAACACGGCAGAGCCTGTTGCAAGGAACATGGGAATAGAGTATGTTCCGGATAAGTTGTTTGAGCCGGAATACAATATAAAGTTGTTTATGACCCAGTTCAAGTATCTATACGAATTCTATGATAGGAATATGCATATGACATTGACAGCATATAATAGAGGACAAGGCGGACTTGATAAATACATGGCTTCAAGAAGCAAACATGCAGATCCAGCCGTAAGCGATTATTCCATGGTAGTATTAAAATATACTACAAGTTTTAAAGAAGAGTTTGATAACCAGTAAAAAAGTATATATAATATAGCTGATGTATGTCGGCTATATTTTTTTGTTTTACATGACGAGAGGACTTCAAACTAAGAATTAAATTGGTTGGTTGGAACATTTATCCTAAATCTTATATAAAGGAGACAACTATGGAAGGACTATATAACAATTTACTGAAATATCTTATTGATCAAAGGGGATACTTATATCCTGAGTTAACAGAGGACAAGGTGGAATATATAATCAATAACGATTATTTTAACTACTTCATTATTTTTCTCAAGTCAATGAGATACAATGATGATTCCGGAGTTGAAATAAACTATGAAAGGCTTTCGGATGAAATGGAGCTTTTTAAATATTATTCCGCATTAAGACACAATAGGAAAAAACTTCACATGTTTGCCATGACTTCAATAGCCTATGCAAATGAAAAGACGGAAGATATAGACAGGGAACTTGAAAAGTACTGTGAATATTTCAATATAACCATAGACAGTTTACCTGAGCTCTTATACTTCTCGTATATGATAAAATCAAGTCAGACATTAAAAGACATGGATAAAATAAATGAGGAAGCCAAGAATGAATTCATTAAATTCTCTTTTAAGGACAGCTTTGGAAGCAAAAACAAGGAAGATATATTATCCTTTGAAAAGAAAAGAGTGGAACTCCTGGGTAAAATGATTGTTGGAGACTGTGTTGGATATCCTCTTTTAGAAACTTTTGAAAGTAAAATTGCAGGAAATATCGGCTGTGATTCGTATGAAAATGAAAGGGTTGCAACATTCGTAAAAGGTCTTCTTGACTATCTGATTAATATCAGAAAAGGCCGTATAAAAACCATGGCATACAACCTGGTGGAAAACAAGCTTTACAATGAAATGGAAAATGCAGTTGT
>NZ_CEZJXU010000356.1:0-1851 GCF_983023055.1 Dethiosulfatibacter sp.
ACTAAAGGATATAAAAGATGTCGTACAGCAATTTGCTGAGGCAGGCAAGGCAGCTTTGGGACTGGATATTGAAATAATCGATGAAGACAGAAGATTCCTTGCAGGAACTGGCAGAATTAAAGATATTCTGGGAAAGGAATTGAAAAAGGATGGAACAATCAGCAGGTTTATTTTTGAAAAGAATGAAGATTTTCTTCTTGTCAATGATCCGGGACATGATGAAAAATGCATGGGATGTGACAGATATGGTACTTGTCAGTATTTGAAAGCCATATATACAACTATTAAACATGAAGGGCGAACCATAGGAGTAATTGGAATAGCTGCTACAGACAAGGAACAGGAAAAACTTATACTGGGTCATGAAAAGGAAATGCTTGATTTTTTAGATAAAATTGGAAAACTGATAAGTACAAAAGTACAGGAAAGGGAAATATTAAAACAGATAGATACTTATACAAAGATGATGGATACAGTGTTTGACAATATCAACAGGGGCGCAGTGATTGTAAGCAAGGATTTTAGTATAATCAAGGCAAATAAATATATAGTTAAAAGACTTGGACTGGAAACAAATGAAATCCAGGACAGGAAACTGGATGATGTTTTTCAAGGCATCATTATGGATGGCAGTGTTGGCGATCTTGATAAGTTGAAATATGAGGATTTATATTATCAGAAAGGTGATATAAAGATGGATTTGCTTTATGCGTCAACACCTGTATTTGTTAATGATGAAATTGAAGTTGTATTATACTTTTTCGAGGATTATAAAGTTGCAAAGAGGTTTGCGATATCTCTTACAGAGCAAAAGGACAATATAACTTTAAATGATATTGTAGGAAAAGACATATCCATAGTTGAGTTTAAAAACAAGGTCAGAAAAGTATCCAAAACAGATTCGACAATAATGTTGATTGGAGAAACGGGTACGGGTAAAGAGTTGTTTGCAAGAAGCATACATAATGAAAGCAAAAGAAGGAGTAAACCTTTTGTGGCTATTAACTGCGGAGCAATGCCGGAGGCATTAATAGAAAGTGAACTCTTTGGATATGAGAAAGGTGCTTTTACCGGTGCTGACAAATCGGGCAGACATGGGAAATTTTATTTTGCCGATAAGGGTAGCATATTTTTAGATGAAGTTGAAAATATGCCTATATATCTTCAACAGAAGTTGTTGAGAGTACTTGAAAGGAAAGAAGTTGACAGAATAGGATCTACAAGTCCAATCAGCATAGATGTAAGAATTATTGCAGCAACAAATGTTGATTTGAAGGAAATGGTGGAGAGGAGAGAATTCAGGGAAGACCTGTATCACAGACTCAATGTTATACCTTTGAAAATACCTCCACTTAGAGACCGGGGAGAAGATATGCTGTTCATATCTGAATATTTCATAGCTAAGTTTTCAGAAAAATTCAGCAAAAATATTTTTGGACTCGACAATGAAGTGAAGCAGGTATTTAAAAATCATGAATGGAAGGGCAACGTAAGGGAACTTCAAAATACCATAGAATATGCAATGAACATGGTTAAGGGTGATTATATAGATATGCAAAATTTACCGATTCAATTCAGAGAGAAGACCTTGAATACAGAATTGAAAACTCTGGATGAAGTTGAAAAAGCACATATTATTAAAGCTTTAAATGAGTATGGGTGGACTGAAGAAGGAAGAATACTAGCAGCAAAATATCTGGGTACAAGCAGATCGACTATATATAGAAAGATAAAAAAATATAATTTATTGGATTGAATGTCATTTTGAGATGTAGTGTTTCACAATGACATGTTGTTTTTTATGTAGTTTTATTATTTCAGGTTCTTATTGCCAGCTTTCAGGACCACAAC
>NZ_CEZJXU010000356.1:1861-2800 GCF_983023055.1 Dethiosulfatibacter sp.
TTATATTTTTGATGAAATCCAGTCAATTATTTAAAATTTGGCCAAAGAGAACGTTTTCGTGATTAATTCCAAGTTTTTACAGTTTTGGCACGAATATTGCTTTATTCATATGTGTAACTTAAAAACAACAGATAATTTGGAGGAATAGAAAATGAGCAAAAAAGTTGAGTTTCTTTATTTACAGCAGGAAGATTGTGTAAAAGCAGGCGGATATGACATGGCAGGAACAATGCAGGCTACGGAAAGATCATTCTTTCTACATGGAAAAGGTGATTATATATTGCCTCACAAACCTGTAATAAGATGGGGTGGACCGGAAACTGAAGAGACAACAGGAAGAATCATGTCAATGCCAAGCTTCCTTGGCGGAGCTGAATATGATGAGGAACTTAAGGAAAAGGGACTTTTGGGAACAGTAAATACATCGGGAATCAAATGGATTCCAAGCAAGCCTCATAATCCAAAGAAATACGGACTTCCAAGAGCAAATGGGGTAATAATAATAGTAAATTCTGAAACACTTATGCCTGATTGCATAATGGATGGAGCACTGGTATCGGCAATGAGAACTGGAGCGGCAAGTGGAGTTGCAATCAAGCATCTTGCAAATCCTGGAGTTGAAGTGATGGGACTTGTAGGAGCATCAGTACAGGGAATTACACAAACTCACGCATTCAAATGCGGTGCACCGACCCTTAAGCTTTGCAAGGTTTATGACCTAAACAAGGAAACTTCACTGAAATTCTGTGAAAGAATGAAAAAGGAAATTCCTGACATGGACTTCGTAGCAGTAGATAGTGCAGAAGAAGCATTTGTAGGATCGGATGTAATATCAACGGCAACAATGGCGAAAAAACCATATGTTGACGGCAAATGGTATAAAAAAGGTGCAGTACACTGTGAAATATCTTTCTGGGACACACCAGCAGAGGCACTTAC
>NZ_CEZJXU010000357.1:0-2798 GCF_983023055.1 Dethiosulfatibacter sp.
GGATTAATGTCACCAGTAATTCCCGCATAAAGATAAACATCGGTTTCTGTTACAGTTTTTTGAAAAAAGGCAGCATCTCCAACCTTTATTTCATCAATAGTTTTACCTTTCATAATTGCACCTCACTATACGTTAATATTTTCACATTAATACAATGCATATATCATGCCAACTTATATGAATTTATAAAAATAAAATAAAAAAATCAGGCTATGCATTGCTATAGCCTGATTATAAATAATTTATCTATATTACGCCAACACAATTATTGTTAAACCGTTAACAATAATTTCTTGATTTTTGTTAAGTTTTCCTTACACCCCGTGTTAGCTATAGTTTACACTAACTCTATTTCCCTGTCTTCTTGTAAGGTTTTGTTTACAATTTTCAGCCCATGCTTCTCAAGTTTTTCATACAAAGCCGTCCTGCTGATACCGAGTAGTTTGGATGTTCTAGACTTGTTAAAGTTCACAGCCTCAAGGCTCTTGATTATTGTTTTTCGCTCATATTCATCCATAGTTTCCCTAAGGTTCTTGACATCTTCCACATCATATCTTCCTGAAATATCCACCGGAAGATGTTTGGGCTTTATTATGGTTCCTTCGTCCATAATGTTTATAGCCCTCTCTATTATGTTCTCAAGCTCCCGTATATTACCTGGCCAATTATATTTCATAAGCTTGTTTATTGCATTTTCATTTATTCCATCAACCCTCTTGAAATATCTTATCCTGTACTTCTCAATAAAATTCTGACAAAGCTCCGTAATATCTTCAGGTCTTTCACATAGGGGTGGTATGTTGAGAGTAACTACATTTAGCCTATAATATAGGTCAAGCCTAAATTTCTTTTCCTCTATCATCTGTTCTATATTTCTGTTTGTCGCCGCTATGATTCTCACATCAATGTTTATAGGCTTATTTGATCCTACCTTCTCAACCTCCCTTTCCTGAATGACTCGGAGAATCTTTGCCTGCATATGCATTGGCATATCTCCTATCTCATCAAGGAAGATGGTTCCCTGATCTGCCACCTCGAATTTCCCTATCTTTCCGCCTTTCTTGGCTCCCGTGAAGGCGCCTTGCTCATATCCGAAAAGTTCCGATTCAAGGAGTTCGTCAGGTATAGCCGCGCAGTTGACCTTAATAAAAGGCTTACTTCTTCTCGCACTGGAATTGTGTATAGAATGGGCAAAGAGTTCCTTTCCCGTACCGCTATCCCCCAATATAAGCACATTGGAGTTTGTATATGCAGCTTTCTTTGCAATATTCACAGGCTCCTTTATCGCCCTGCTCTTTCCTATAATGCTATTGAAGGTATATTTGGCTTTATTTATCTGCGTAAGTTCATCCTTATAATTTTCAAGCTGCTGCTCGATTTTTCCTATCTTTTTATATAGTTCATCTAACTCTCCCAGATTTCTAAACATTACCTTGCCTACAACACTGGTTACCTTTCCATTCTTGAACACGGGAATCCTCGATGCAATCATATAGTTTCCTTTGATTTTCTGCAGGTCTGCAATCTCCGCAATGCCTGTTTCAGCAACTTTGTGAATCCTTGTATTCTCAATTATCTCAGTAACATGCATACCTATTACATTTTCCTTCTCTAACCCTAGAAAATGTTTGTATGCATTGGATATCATAGTGATATACCCCTCTGCATCAACAACGAGGAGGCCGTCATAGGCTATCTCAAATACAGTCTCTAGAATTTCCTTCTCGTTTCTTTCTGTAACTAGTTTATCTGCAATTTCGTTGTATTTCGTCACATCCTTAAAGGAGCATATGGCACCGATTACACCGTGATTGCTTTCTACAGGACATCTGTTAACCATAAGCTTCTTGTTGCCGTAGTCGAAAGTCCTTCCTTTTTCACATTCCCCCATCCCAAGTATCTCGGGAACCTTTGAATTGGGTATTAGGTCTTCTATCTTCATTCCTACAGCATCTACATTCTCCAGATTAAGAATATTTATTGCATTGTCGTTCATAAAGAGTATCCTACTCTGCTTGTTTATAGCAAATACGGCAACATCTATGCACTCCAGTACACTTTTGAAGTTTTCACTTGTATATTCAAGTCTCTCGAAATACATCTTCATTACATGTCTTTTTCTCAATATGCTTTTAAATCTTCCCATATCGTCAACTACAAAGAACATCTCACCTGACCTGTTGAATATAGAATAAGCTTCCTGAAATTCCTTGACTAGCGCTGATTCTCCAATGGGTTTCATTATATTACCTACAGTCATATTTTCAAAATTTTCCTTCCTAAGATTGACTGCATTACTCATTAGTATTCCAACTGGGATTTCATTCCTTTTTAATACTGGAAAATTTGAAAGGCTGTATTTTTTTATACGTTCCAACGTTTCCGGCACAGGCTCATCCTCATATATCTTTATGGGATTTTTTAACATAATATCTTTAATTAACATATTTTCACCTCAAAATATCCTTCCATACCCATATAGAGCACAAAGTTGTTATGATTACTTTACATTTTGATTTAATTATATAACCAACTCTCAAACATTTCAAACTTGTAACAAAAAGGACATATATATGTAAAGCTTTGTTTACATAGTTGAATTGTCATTTCATTACAACAAAAAAGCCCAGACGAAAAGTCCGGGCTTTATCAACAACATTCTATTATTCTTTAATATATATCCTGCTACACTTTCTTAAGCTCTATACAAGTATCATGTCCGTTAAGGTTTTGAAGCTCACATTCAAGTCCATCCTTCACTTCTATCTTAAGTGCTAGGGTTTCCTTCATGATATAGT
>NZ_CEZJXU010000358.1:0-2791 GCF_983023055.1 Dethiosulfatibacter sp.
GCTTTCTTAAACCTTACTCCTATTACGCTAATCATGCTTTACCTCCTGTATTCCGAATAGCATGTTATCTATTGCCAATTTATAGTTTACGTTGCTTTTTACATCATCATAAGTATTCTGAAACACTTCGTAAATTTCAGAACATCTCTTTTTGTCGGTCTTTCCCGACTGTTTTTCAATCAGGTCCATCCTGTCTATATTTATAATCTGGTTCATCGCTCCAACCTTGTAAAATGACAAGTCCCTGAACCATATCATGAGTATTTCTAAAATGTCATCTATGTCATCTTTGTGCTTGTCAAAGTATTTTTCATATTCAAACACTGTTGATTTGCCACTTTTTAAAATATTGTCAACCATGTCGACAATTTCTCCCCTCAGTTGAAGTATGTTCACTTCCTCCTTGAGAATGTTTACCGCTCTTTGTACTATGCCTTTTGAATAACCCGTAATGAGTCCTGCCTTCTGGCTGTCCACTTCATATTCTTCGACGAGTATCCTTTTCACTTCACTGTCACTAATCCTGTCAAGCTTCACAGTCTGACACCTTGACACTAAGGTAGGGATTATAAGACTTTGATTTACAGTTATAAGAATTATGACCGTATCTTCTGGAGGTTCCTCCAGAGTTTTTAGAAAGGTGTTTGACGCCTGTACAGTCATCTTGTGGGCATCATTAAGTATAATCACCTTTTTTCTGCTTTCATAGGGCTTTACATAGACAATTTCCTGTATTTCGTCAACATCTTGTCTTTTTATGGAATTCTCACTATAGTCCATAATGTGTATATCCGGGTGGCTTCCCGCCTGTGCCTTTATACATGAGCTACAGGTACTGCAGGGATAGTCATCTCTTTCTAGACAGAGTATTGTCTGAGCGAAGATACTTGCAAGTTTAAGCTTACCAGTTCCTTTGGGCCCTTCAAATATATACCCATGTGAAATACTATCACCTTTTGTGATATCCATCAAATGTTTTTTTATTTTTTCCTGACCTAGTATCTCGTCATAGCCCATAAATCTACCTGCCTACATTTTTTCGAATTTGTCAATATCAAGAACAAACACCGTTGCTCCACCTATAAGTACCTCTATTGACCTTGGTATATATCCACTTGTTGCCGTATATGCACTTGGCAATGTTGCCGCGGTGTGTTTCTTCCTTGTCTGACAATTATTCCTAATTATTTCAAGAACCTCGTCAACTTTTTCCTTTTCAACACCTATCATAAGTGTCGTATTTCCGGAGCTTAAAAAGCCTCCCGTTGAAGCCAGTTTTGTAAGTCCAAAATCTTTATCTCTAAGTTCCGAAGACACTTTGCTCGCATCTTCATCCTGTATTACCGCTACCACAAGTTTCATAGCATCCTCCTATTTAGATTATATTTTCCAGCTCGTTGATTACATTTTCAAATACTTTTTCCCTGTCCACGGATGCATCTACAACCTTGATTTCAGGAGACACCTTTATAATCTCCTTGTAACCATTATATACATCCATATGGAAGGAAATATGCTCGTTCTCAAGCCTGTCTCCACCATCGATATCCGTCTTCCTTTTCAATGCAACTTCTGGATTGATATCCAGAAACAGCACAAGGTCGGGATATGTATCTCCAATGGCAAATTCGTTTATCTTTCTTATTTTCTCAACACCAAGTTTTCTGCCTATTCCCTGATAAACAAGGCTTGAATGATAAAATCTTTCACAGATTACTGTTTTCCCTGATTCCATCAGGGGTCTTATCTTTTCTGCAACATGCTGGGCTCTTGAAGCTGCATAGAGTAATGCTTCAGTAGTATATGCCATCTCCTTATGATCACAGTCAAGTATAATGTCCCTTATCTTTTCGCTGATGGGTGTTCCTCCAGGTTCCCTGGAAAATTCTATACTGTGCCCCTTTTTTTCAAGGTACTCAGCTATAAGCTTTGCAACGGTGCTCTTTCCTGCTCCGTCTGGCCCTTCAAGCACTATAAAAAGTCCTTTATCCATAAAACACTCCTGTCATATATTGATTATTTTTATTTTCCCTTTATCAAGACCAATTACTTCTATATTGGATTCCCGTATTTCAAGAATTTTTTCAACCATTTTGTTCGTTATCCTTTCCCCGGGACAAAGAAGCGGTATTCCCGGCGGATATGGTATTATATAGCTTCCACTTATCTTGCCTTCTGCTTCCTTTATATCCACACACAGCTTGTCTGAATAGAAAGCCTTCCTTATGTTTATTACACTTTCAGGACATTTTGCGGTGAGGTATTCGCTGGTTTCAGCTTCTTTCAAAGCCTCTACATTCTCAACTTCCCTGCCGTATTTAACAGCCATGTCATCCACTGCCTTGAAAAGTCTTTCTATGTCTTCTATTTCATCACAGGCTGTCATGAAGGCGTTTACATAGTTTAAATCCGCCATTTCCACCTGTATATTGTATTCCTTTCTCAAAATGGATTCAGCCACTCCACCTTTTATTGCAATATCTGAGGTTCTGAAGAGAAGCCTGGTATTGTCAAAATCATTGACTCCCCTTTCCATGAAATAGTCCTTGCTTTTGAATATCTTGCCTGCATTTGGATATTTCACGGCCATTTTTTCTACATAGGCCATATTCTTTTTTAACCTGTCATTTCCTTCCTTCTCCATCATGTCAATTGAAGCTTCAATAGATGCCATAATAAGATATGATGGACTTGAAGTTAGAAGCATTGACATAATGCTTTCGATCCTGTCCACATGCTTTTCATTCTTAACATGAAGTAATGAGGACTGCGTAAGTGAAGGCAGTGTCTT
>NZ_CEZJXU010000359.1:0-2780 GCF_983023055.1 Dethiosulfatibacter sp.
CTGAAGCCTTCTATATTCATTGCATCCCTGCTTCCGTAATGGACTATTGAAGCAATGAGTTGAGGCTTGCAGGAAAGCTTATTCATGCAAAAATAATGAACTCCGTCCTTTATAAGTTCAGTACCACAGTAAGGACAGCTAACAGGCATTTCTATCTCAATGGTATTGTCCTGGTTTTCATCTACAACTCCTAGGATTTCAGGTATAACATCATTTGACCTTCTTAGCCATACCTGGGCTCCAAGCTTTACCTTCTTCCTGTTTATATCGTCCATGTTATTGAGAGTGGCACGCTGCACAGTCACTCCACCTATGTCCACCGGTTCAAGTATTGCTGTAGGTGTAACCTTTCCTGTTCTTCCTACATTCCATTGTATTTCTTTAAGTACAGTTGTAACCTCTTCAGCTTCAAACTTGAATGCAACAGCCCATCTTGGAAATTTTTGAGTATATCCAAGTATTTCCCTTGCACTATAATCATTTATCTTTATTACCATGCCGTCGGTGAGTAAATCAAGGTCCTTCCTTGTTTCACCCACCCTTTCGATTTCTTCAATTATTTCATCAATTGAATTATACTTCTTGAGATATCTGAATACTGGTAGATTTTGAGCTTTTATGAATTCAATCATTTGCTCATGACTGGAGAAGTCCATTCCCTCTACATATCCTACATTGTAAAAATATGCAGACAGGTTTCTTCCCATTGTGACTCTTGAATCAAGATTCCTCAATGCTCCTGCAGCGGCATTTCTAGCATTTTTCAGCTGTTCATCATGGGTGTCATTGAATTTCTCAAGGGCACTGAGGGACATGAGACCCTCTCCCTGGATTTCTATCCTTCCTTCGAAGGGTATCCTAAGCGGTATGGACTTTATAGTCTTTATCTGGCGAAATATTCCTTCTCCAGTGGAACCATTGCCTCTTGAGGCACCCTGTGCCAGAATTCCATTTTCATAAGTTAGGTTAACTGTAAGTCCATCGAATTTGTATTCCAAGAAATACTCAAGGTCCTTTGAACCCCTTTCCTCAAAATAAGAAGACTCCATAAGGATTCTTCTTATTCTCGTATCCCAGCTTTTCAATTCTTCGTAACTCTGTGCCTTGTCAAGCGACCATAACTTTCCCAGATGGTTGTGTTTTTGAAACTTTTCAAAAATATCGTCTCCAACCCTCTGGGTTGGAGAGTACTCTAAAATTTCACCTGTTTCAGATTCAAGTATCACCAATTCATCATAAAGTGCATCATATTCCTTGTCGCTTACTTTGGGACTGTCATAGGTATAATAATGCATCGCATATTCGTTCAGTTTATCTACAAGTTCTTTCACTCTATCCATTTTGTTCATTTTCTACCTCTTGCTATATTTTCTTTATAGGTGCATAGGGCATCATCATAGTCTTCACACCCATGTTGTCAAAGGCTGCTGTAATTTCATCACCTTTAACCTGTACAATTGTACCGGTTCCCCATTTCTTGTGCTGAATCTTATCTCCAGCTTTGAAAAGCTTGTTGTCATTGCTATCAAAACTTTGTGCTGAAGATGAAGCTGTAGATTCTGCAGTGGTTGATGAAGAAGGAGTTTGATCCGATTGCACAGGCTTTTTAGCAGTGGCCGTAAAGCCTCCAGTAAAGAGATTGTACTTGTTTTGCTTCTTTGCTTCCATCTGAATCTTCTTCTTGTTGGAATTAACAAGTTCTTCCGGTATCTCGTTAATAAATCTGGATATAGTCCTCTTGTGGTAATTTCCATATATTAATCTGTCCTGTGCAAAGGTTATGTAAAGCCTTTTCTTAGCCCTTGTTATCGCCACATAAAACAGTCTTCTTTCTTCTTCTATATCATCTTCATTCCCATCTCTCACTATTGGAAACATGTTTTCTTCAAGTCCGCCGATAAAAACAACATCAAATTCAAGCCCCTTAGCCGAGTGAACAGTCATGATTGCAATTCTCTCACCCTCTCCATCTTCGGTTTTTTCAATGTCTGTTAGAAGTGATATGTGAGCCATGAAGTCTTCAAGCTCAGTTTCTTCTCCCCTGTCCTGAAAGTCCCTTACTGCAGAGAAAAATTCATTTATATTCTCGAGTCTTGCCTTGCCTTCCACTGATCTGTTTGCTTCCATTAAATCCTTGTATCCTGAGTCCTCGTAAACATGCTCAACAAGGTCAATAAGCTCCATTTCCCCTTGCTTTTCACATATTTCATTCACCATATCTGTAAACTTCTTTAGAGATTCCGAAGCCTTCTTTGAAACACCTATCTGTGCACTGAGTTCAGCAGATTCAAAAAGTGACATATCGTTATCAGCTGCGAACTGGTCTAATAACTCAAGTGTTTTCTTACCAATTCCCCTCTTTGGAACATTGATTACTCTTCTAAAACTATAGTTTTCATTGTTGTTTTGAACAAGCTTAAGATATCCCATCAAGTCCTTGATTTCTTTTCTTGAATAGAATTCCTGTCCTCCCACAATCTTATAAGGAATCCCCTCAAGTCTCATCCTTTCCTCGATTGCTCTCGTCTGAGCTCTTGTCCTTACAAGAATGGCCATTTCGTCATATCCTACACTCTGAATATTCTTTTCATTATATATTCTTTCAGCCATGAACAATGCCTCTGATTTCTCATCAAAAGCTTTGTTAATTAAAATTTTTGCACCTTCATCGCCTTCAGTCCAAAGATTTTTTCCTATTCTGTTTGTATTGTTCTTTATTACTGCATTGGCAGCCTCAAGAATGGTCTGTGTGGACCTGTAGTTCCTTTCAAGCTTAATAA
>NZ_CEZJXU010000360.1:0-2755 GCF_983023055.1 Dethiosulfatibacter sp.
TCCTTTTCAAGAAAGAATCCCATTACTGTCCTTATAAGAACTATTCCTCCCAGTCTATAAAGCTCTTCAATGGAAGGGTCAGAGACAGACTCTACGACATCAGCAACGATGAGAACTTCCAGTCCAAGAAGTATGTAGGAACCAAGCTTTATTCTAAGCTCTTCCCTCAGATTGTGCATGACCAGCTTTCCCCTTTTGTTTATTTCACTGTAAACCATTCTCACCAAGGTAAGCACTACACCCCATACCATAATAAGAAGGGCGCAGATTGCTATAACAACAGATATGTTGTGAAGTATTATATGCGGATAATCTATCATAAAATCACCTACAATCCAAAAATTTCAAGCAGTAGCATTATGACCGCCAGTATAACAGCAAAGGGTATTGTATACCGAAAAGATCTTCCATCCATTTCATCAAAGAGTGATTTTTCACTATACCCGTCCTCGGATAATATGTTATTTCTTTTTAGAACACTGTACATGGATGCAAATAATCCAGAACCTATTATTATTCCTACTACTCCTCCTAGCAATCCATCAACATAACCATTTCCAACCGCTCCAGCCAAGGTTCCAGGACAATACCCAAGAGTGGCAAAACCTATACCAAATATAAGTCCACCTATTATGGAATTTTTTACAGAACCCGGCTTGATATGAAGCTTGATCAATCCCTTTGGATAAAGAAGGCTGACTCCCATCATTGTGACAATAACTGCAGCAAGCATGATTTTCAGAACAGTAAAATCCTGAAGTCTAAGTTGACCTAATATCACATCGTACTTGGTTGTCCCACCCTTCTGGAGTAGAAATCCAAAAGCTATTCCTGTAAGAAATCCAAAAAATAATTGAAGGCCTTTGTTTTCATATATTTTATTCATCATAACATCACCCTCCTATATTCCATATATAAGCAGCGCAGTCACGATACCGCCTATAAAGAAAGCACATGCAGCAATCCAGCTCAATACTGAAAGCTGTCCTGTGCCACTTATTCCATGACCACTTGTGCATCCTCCTGACCATCTCGAACCAATAGCAATTATAACGCCTCCGAACATAGCCACCACAAATCTCAGGAAGAATCCTTCAGAAATCTCATTTGCCCACATTGGTGGAACTGTGACAATTCCAAAATCCCCAGACAATTTTGCAGAAATAAAAGATCCAAAAACAATACCGATTACCAGCATAAATGCCCAATCCACTTCGGGAGCAGTTTTTAGATAGAATTCATTCTTCTCCACGTATTCTTTATCGAAAATTTTTCTTATCATTCCACTGGCTCTGGCATATGATGTTGATGTACCTATTACCTTGTCCGATATCAGCAGGGCAATTATATTTAGTACCCCTATAAGTGCTCCCACAACATAGGGAGACCATTTAACCATGGTAAATACATTCATTATGAAACCCCCTTATTATTCTTTAGTTGAGTTATAAACTACCTTTCTTTTCTGATATGCTAGATAACCTTTCATTCCTCCAGCAAGGTTGTAAAGTTTTTTAACTCCCTTCTGCTTCAATATGCTCTTCATCATAGGCAATCTTGTCCCGTCCATCTATGACTACTGTATTTCCTTCTTCCATCATCTTTTCAAACTCCATAGGAGATATCTGTTGAATATGATCCACCGGCAATCCTTCTACAATCCACTGATGCATTCCTGCCTGTAGAAATCCAGTAACATTGTCGATCCCAACCCTCTTCAACCAAGTGGATGTAGCTGCAGCAATTGTATAAGTTTCAGCCACAATTAATACATTCATTAACGGAGGAAGGATCCATCCAGCAAAGGTTGGAAGATTTCCCGTATAGTCTATATTGTAAGCACCTGGCACATGAAGTCCTCCAACTCCTTTATTTGAAGACATTGTCTGGAAGGTCATATATTTCCTTCAATATATTTTGCGATGTCTTTTTCGGTTGAATCTCTGGATTTGGAAGTACCCTGCCACCCATAGTATAGAAATAAAGGATGCCCGATGCAAGAAGCACGAGTCCTACCGGAGTTACACTGAAGAGATTGAATTTTTCATATCCTCTTTGAATCACCAGGTCATTAAGGATCATAAGAGGACCTGAAGCAACCATAGTTATTGTTCCTCCAAGAATAGCAGCAAATCCCATAGGCATAAGAAGCTTCGAAGGATGGATTCCTGTTCTTCTGCATATCCTTCTAAGGGCAGGCAAAAACAAGGCTGCAGCTCCTATATTTTGCATAAATGATGAAATGAGCCCTACTGAAAGGGATAGTATACCAATAGCTTCTTTTCACCGTTTCCTGCAAGTTTTATGATTTTTTTCGAGAGTTTTTTCATGATTCCTGATTTGTCTATGCCGTAACCCATAATCATTACTGCCATGACAGATACGACAGCATTGCTTGAGAAGCCTGAAAATGCCTCTTCTACCTCAACGACTCCGCTCCATGCCAGAAGAATCATAATAAGAATGGCCACTATGTCAGACCTAAGTTTTTCCGTTACAAAAAGAATAATTGCGAGAATAAGTATACAATAAGTTAATACAACATCCATTGACATAAAATACCTACCCAAAATTTGACTTGTATGACAAGAACGTTCCCTTAATCTCATAACACCAACGCTTCAAGGTGTTATGTATATTTTGACTTTCTTAAGCTAAAAAAAGTATATATTTATTATACTTTAATTTTGTAAAAGTAACAAATAAAAAACACCTTCCTGAGAAGGTGTTTTGCTTATGTCTTACTCTACTGTCC
>NZ_CEZJXU010000361.1:0-2734 GCF_983023055.1 Dethiosulfatibacter sp.
ATCCAGTGTACAGTTGAAACATCTATACACTTACTATTTCATGAATAAACTCAACTATATATTTTTGGCATTGAAACGGGCTTAACGCAAAATCAAGTTTTAGACTTGTATTACATATTGTCGATGTATCTTTCAGCTTGTACCGCAGCTATTGCTCCATCGGCTGCTGCTGTTATTACTTGTCTTAGTGACTTGACTCTTATGTCTCCGGCTGCGAAGACTCCTTCAATGTCAGTTTTCATATTGTCATCTGTCTTTATGTATCCGCCTTGATTCATTTCAACCTTGCCCTTGAAAAGATGGCTTAAAGGTTCGAATCCTATGAAGGGGAATATTCCAAATGTTCCATCTTCTTCAGGTGCATTGAACTCCGTAGTTTCACCTGTCTTCATGTTTTTAAAGACAATACTTTCAACTATGCCGTCACCTTTGATTTCATCTACTGTAGAGTTCCATAAAAATTCCATCTTCTCGTTTGCAAAGGCCTTGTCCTGAATGGATTTTGCTGCTCTCAGCTCGTCTCTTCTATGAACTACCGTTACCTTTCTTGCAAACTTAGTGAGATACATTGCTTCCTCTACTGCAGAATCACCTCCGCCTATTACGAATACTTCGAAATCCGTGAAGAAGTCCGCATCGCAGGTTGCGCAGTATGAAACTCCCTTTCCAGTAAGTTCCACTTCTCCGGCACAGCCAATCTTCTTTGGCTTTGCCCCGGAAGCTATGATTACTGCCTTTGCCTGATATTCGCCATTCTGGCATTTCACAGTCTTTATGTCTCCTTCAAAGTCGACATCAAGTACAGTGTCCTTCTTTCTCACTGCACCGAACTCCTCCGCCTGCTGAACCATTCTTGCTATTATTGCAGGTCCAGTGGCGTCCTCTACGGATCCGGGATAGTTTGCAACCTCGTCAGTCGTTACTATCTGTCCTCCCGTCTTGTCCTTTTCAAGAATCAAAGTGTTAAGCTTGGCTCTTGAAGCGTAAAGACCTGAGGAGAGACCCGCAGGTCCTGCTCCTATTATTATTACATCATATATATTTTCCATGTTTTTCTCCTGTTTACAAAATATCTATACGTCTTCTTTGCTGAATGCTTTGAACAATGACACACAGGCCAATAGCATTATGAATATGAATGGAAATGCAGCTGCTACAGATGCTGTCTGCAATGCCTTTAAGCCTCCTGCCAGCAACAATGCAGTTGCCAATAAAGACTGAACAAGACCCCATATTACTTTTTTCTTTGTTGAAGGATTCAAGTCTCCTCCTGATGTAAACATTCCGAGTACAAATGTAGCTGAATTTGCACTTGTAATGAAGAATGTACACAAGAGAAGCAATGCCAGGAATGACAACACAGTTCCAAAATTGTACTGACTATATGCAGCAAATAGAGCTGTTTCTGGCACTTTTGCAATTTCTGTAAGCTGTTCGAGACCAACTTTGTCAACAAGGCTTATTCCAAGACCTCCAAATATTGAAAACCAGATGAATGATGCCATAGCAGGAGCAAATATAACTCCTATTACAAATTCTTTGACTGTTCTACCTTTAGATATTCTTGCGATGAATGATCCAACAAATGGTGCCCATGCTATCCACCAAGCCCAGTAAAATACTGTCCATCCGTTTATCCAAGAATTATCTCCCATAATATTCATGTGAAGACTATCTATTATGAAGTTATTGAGATATGTTCCCATTCCTTCTGAAAATATTGTGAGCATTAAAAGCTTTGGTCCAACTATGAATGTTAACAATATCAATCCACCAGCAAGAAACAGGTTTATATCTCCAAGAAGTTTGATACCCTTTTCAATTCCAGCTACAGCAGTTCCTATATATAACACTGTAATGACTGCAATAATACCAATCTGAACTGTTGAATTTACAGGAAGTCCAAACACATAGCTCATTCCACTGTTTATCTGCATTGTTCCAAGACCAAGTGATGTTGCAACTCCTGCAACTGTTGCGAATACTGCCAGTATGTCTATTATCTTTCCAATCGGTCCTTTAACTCTTTCTTCACCAAGTATGGGAACAAATATACTGCTTATGAGTGCAGGATATCCCTTTCTGAACTGGAAGTATGCAAGTGCAAGACCTATGATTGAGTAGTTTGCCCATGGATGAAATCCCCAGTGCTTGAATGATGCTCTCATTGCGAAAGATGCAGCTTCCGTACTTCCTGGAGAAGAATGAGATACAAAGTGTGAAATAGGCTCTGCAACTCCCCAGAATACCAGTCCTATACCCATTCCTGCGCCGAATAGCATAGCAAACCATGATACAGTGCTGAATTCAGGTTCCGAATCATCTGGTCCAAGCTTAATCTTTCCATATTTACTGAATCCAAGCATTAAAGCGACAATTACGAATATGAACATGGACAGTAGATATATCCATCCAAAATTCACTTGTAAAAATGACATGAGCCATTTAGCTGAGTTTGAGAAATGGTCATTAAAGACCAATCCCCAAACTGCTATGATGAATACTATCACCAAAGAAATATAATATACCCCTTTGCTGTTTTTATGAGAAATATTTGTGTCATTCTTTGAAGATGTCATAAATATTCACTCTCCTATTTCTTCACCTTGAATACTGTCTGCTCTTCAATATCCTGTGTTAATGCTTCTAAAGCAACTGACACACGGTGATATCTAAGTTTCCACTGTTCCTCTTTTGATGTTTTAGGATCTCCTAAAGGATACGGTATTGAAAT
>NZ_CEZJXU010000362.1:0-2729 GCF_983023055.1 Dethiosulfatibacter sp.
TCCTGGTCTGAAGAAAACCTATAAGTCTGTAAGAAGTAAATACGGCAGAGAATTTTCAGACAGAATGTTTTTAGAAAATCCTGAGAGATTAATCAAAGGTGATGATCTGGCCGTTTTACCTAACACTAAGGGTAAAGCTGTTACTGTAAGAACTTCGAAGATGAAATTTGCAGCTGTTGTAGCTGTTGGAATCTGTGTTGCAGTCCTTTTTATATCAAAAGGCATATCGCCAACAGTGGATATTGAGGTTGCTGCCGTAGAAGATAGTACTGTGACAGATGTGGAACACTACGATAACGTGGACAACATAGTTATTGCAACGGATAATATAGATAATACTGAATCTTTTGGTGAAGATGTTTCATCAACTGAAGGAGAAGATGTAAATCTTCCAGCTGATGGAACAACTGATACGGGAGTAAATGAAGAAAACAATATTGAAATTGTTGAAGAATCCCACGAGGAGCTTCTTGTAAAAAGCTATGTATCATTTCTCGAGAATCTTGAAAGTGAATATATGGATACCTGTGAAGGATACTACAGCATGCTAAAGTCCGCTATAGACTTAGAGGACGAAACAGAGAGGGATGTAAGAGTAGAAGGTATACTGGATGAGTTGGGTAGCGTTGAAAACAGCTCCGACAACCAAGTCTACAAGACACTCTACGACATGCAGAATGACCTTGAGGAATACAAGTACGATGTAGCAGTAGTCAAGGAACTCAGGGAGCACTATATTGAAGTAAAGATGGAAGTTTCCGAGGAATACAAAATCCAGCTTGAAGAATACGGCAATAGAAACAATGTTTAGATTCGCAATATCTTTATTGATTACCTGTTGCATAAGTGAACTTATATTGTTACACTTAGAACAAGCATATTAAATGTGTGAAATTGAAAATCACGCTATTAAGAGAATAAAGAAAGGAGAGATTAACATGTATATTGGAGGATTGAAGAAACAAGCAATTAAGATACTTAAGGATTATTTGCTTCAGGCTGTAATTGTAACCTTTGTTGTTTGGTTGTTGACGGATGCATATACCCAGCAGAATGCAGTAGAAATTACCCAGCATGGCGGACAGCTTGAAAGATTCAATACAGCCAATTTGTTGAGTCTCCTGATTTCGGGACCATTGTCCCTTGGAGTGGCAAGGTTTTACATGGCAATAGAAAAGGGAAAGAAGGATCTAAACTTCTATATGATCTTCGACAGCTTCAAGGAATTCAAGAGAACTTTTCTTTTCCATATACTTTCTACAATCTTCATAGTATTGTGGACACTTTTATTGGTAGTTCCAGGCATAATGGCAGCCATAAGGTATTCAATGGCATATTATCTTCTTGCTGAGAATCCTGAAATGGAAGCAATGGAAGCATTAAGAAAATCCTCTGAAATGATGCAGGGACATAAATTGGATTTCTTTAAATTTTGTTTATCATTCATAGGTTGGGCATTTTTGTGCTTGATTACAATGGGAATAGGATTTTTGGTGCTCATTCCATATTTCCAGATGTCAAAGCTTTACTTCTACAGGTCATTAACAAGCAAGAAAACAGGCGGCGATACCTATTATCTCAATAGGTGACAGGTGGTTTCAATGCGTTGCAACCACTCAAAAAAACATATCTATGCACTATTGGAAAACGTTTACAAATGCAAAGATTTATGCTATAATGATAGTACAACAAATACAGTATTCATAAAATTGAAAGCACAAAATATAAGTTTAAGAAAATTAAAATATCTTGAAGATATTTCAAGAGAAAGTGGTTTATCAGAAACTTAAAAAGTGCAAGTAAAAGATAAATGGATAATGATATTGTTGTAGTAAATGTTCTAGAAATGGAACATTACGAAAGATTTTACCTAGGGGCAAAACCCGAAAGGAGCAACATGAAAGTAGTGGTATAGGAACTAGTTCTCAAAGATAAATCTTGGGAGCTAGTTTCGTTTTTGGGATAATTCTCGAGAACCGTCAAAAATACAAAAGGGATGGTTCTTTTTGTATTGGCGGCAAGATCAATAAGACACAAATGCGATTAGTATCCATCCGCCAAACATCATTAAGATCTCCTTCCTTTGAATTAAGTATAATAGAAGAATGTGTAAGAAATATGTAAGAGTGATAGTGGTTATTATTTACGGTAAATAAGAAATATTTAAGATGGATTGTATAAATGCTTAAGTACCTTGACTTGAGTTGTTGATATGAACATTTCAATCTGATAGAATAGTTTTGGGTAAAAAATTATATATAATAACACAATAACACACGAAAGCATTAACAAAATATCAACGAAAAGGAGAAAAAGATGAAAAAGAAAATATTTTTCACTAAGAAAGCTGTTCAACCTTCACCAAGCTATTCCCAGGCTGTAATCTACAATGGTGTAGCATACACTTGTGGTCAGCTGAGTCAAGATCTTGAAGGAAACATAGTTTCTGGTACTGTTGAAGAACAGACAAGAAATATTATGAATAATATCAAGGTTATAGTAGAGGAATTGGGATCAACAATGGAAGATGTACTTACAACATCATTCTATTTTGCGGACAATACCGTATTTCCAGAATACGACAAGGTATACAGGGAATATTTTCCAAATAACCCACCTGCAAGAGTTGCAACAATAAGCAGCGAAATTTACGGCGGACTTGCCCTTGAAATGTGCGCAACCATTGCTGTTGACGAGGATAAAATTCCAGAAGGAAACATCATAGGATA
>NZ_CEZJXU010000363.1:0-2702 GCF_983023055.1 Dethiosulfatibacter sp.
ATAATAGAATAGGTAAGTGCCAAGAAGATAAAAGATTATTGTAAATATGTATGGAGTATTATAGGAGAAATGAGTCATCAAATATCCGCCTATAAAGATACCTAGAGCACGTGTTAGATTGTTGATCATCGCCCTCATTGAACTCATGAGAGGTCTTTCATGTTCCTCTACAATTTCCATGGATATACCACGAATAAGAGGCTGTCCCATGTTCATTAGACTAGATCTGAAGAAAAATGCAAAAGCGACAACTACGATTCCTTGTGGAAATCCAATGATGAGCAATAAGGGAATACTTAAAAGCTGGGTAAGGATAATTGATTTTTCCTGGCCTATTTTTTTATTTAGGTAGGGTACGCTCAAACCTCCAAAAACATTTCCGAATTGGGCAAAACTTAGAATTAATCCTACTATACTTTCTGAAGTATTCAGCATATATTTCAAATATACTCCAAAAAAAGGAACAACCATGCCTGCTCCAAGACCGATTAATCCGGTATAAGTTATAAAAAGAATATTTTTCCTGTTTAAAAAGCGATATATATCTTTTGGTTTTATTAATTTATCTACAGAAGCACCTCTTGGTTTCAAACTCATCAAGGGGAAAATTGCCATCATGGATAAAAGACTCACAATTATCAATGAGTATCTTATGCTTTCCACACTGGAACCAACATATTTACTCAATATATCGGATAGAAAACCTGTTAGTAGAGAGCCTATCATGAAGGCTGCATTTCTTGATGCAAAGGCCAGGCTGAATGCATGGACTCTTTCGTTAACTTCTGTTTGATTAAATATGAATGGAGATTCTATAGTGAGCATGGCAGCCATTCCAAATCCGAAAACAATGGAAAGTATTTTCATAACAGAAATTGATTCGGTCAGTACAATGGAAATGCTGGTGATTCCAACAATTACAAGACCTATCGTTAGAGTTCTTTTTTGGCCTAATTTGCTGGAAATATATGCAATTAGAAATGTAGATATTCCAATGGAAAGTCTTCGCAATGACAAAATTGTTCCAACTGTGCTTTCTGGATAGCCTAATTGAATGCAGCTGATGTCAAACCATACATAAAGACAACGACTATGAATTTTTTTATTAAGGGATTTAACTTTAAATAGTCCATGGGAAAGAGTATATACTTAAATAAGTTTATTGTCTATAATTGTAATGCTTGAGGAATTGAATTCAATTAATTCTACTGGAATTGTTTTGAAAAGTGTATAATCATTTAATTGAGATAAAAAACCAATCATAAAATTTCCTTATATGTAACCTCGGTAACGCCTTTGTTTTTGGTATTATTATATAATTGTTTTAACAAACATAAAAGGAAAATATAAGTACCATTTTTAGAGGTGGGATTTTTCTTGAAGAGAGGAGATTGGAAATGAGTAAAGTACGAAAACTTGTTCAAATATTATTTTTAATTTTGTTTTTTGCAGTTGTTTTAAAGGGTAATATGATGCTTTGGCTTGGATTGTTTGCAGTTAGTTTAGTGTCTGCACTTTTCTTTGGCAGGTTCTACTGTGGCTATATATGTCCAATGAATACAGTAATGGGTGTGACGGAAAGTATTGCTCAAAAATCAGGATGGCAGACTAAGAATGTACCTAAGTTTCTGCAAAGCAAGGTATTGCCTTGGGTAATTCTAGTTATCATGGTATTTACAATGATCATGTCAAAAAAAGTGTTGCATAAGAATGTTCCGATTTTGCTTGTGTTGCTGGTTGTTTCGATAATTATTACACTGAGATATGAACAATGGGTCTTCCACAATCACATATGTCCTTTTGGAGCTTTGCTGGGTGTAACAGGAGGATTTGCAAAAAATTCAACAAAAGTTGACCAGGACAAATGCATAGGATGTAAGCTTTGCCAGGGTATTTGTCCTTCCAAAGCTATAAAAGTAGATGATGGCAGTAAGAAAGCATTTATAACTACATCTCTATGTCATCAGTGCCAGGCATGTACAAAAATCTGTCCAAAGGAAGCAATTCATTACGGGAAGTAAAAAAAGAAGGGACTATTAATAATATTCCGAAACCACATTGATATGAATAGAAGATCAATGTTGATATATGGAGGAACTTATGAATGTTAAAAGAGCTATAGAATACTGCTTGTCAAAAAAGGGTGCTAGAGAAACCTATCCCTTCGATGAAACAACTCTCGTATTTAAGGTGGGAAGCAAGATGTTTGGGCTTATTTATGACAGACAGGGAGACAAGGGTTTGAATCTTAAATGTAACCCTGATTTAAATCTTGAACTTAGGCAGCAGTATGAGGGAATAATACCAGCCTATCATATGAACAAACGTCACTGGAGCACGGTGGTTTTCGACAGAGATGTGCCTGATGAGATGATTTTAAAACTCATTGACAATTCATATGAAACAGTTTTTAACTCCTTAACTAAAAAAAATCAGAAAGAAATATTGGAAGAAAAATAAAAGAAATTTGACTGTAAGTCCATATAATGGTACAGTGTAGTGATAATAATAGAGCGAAGAAATATGAAAGAAGGAATTATGGGAAAAACATTTAGTGATTTAGGCATATCGCCTTCAATAATTAAGTCTATTGAAAAGATGGAATTTTTGGAACCCACAGAGGTTCAAAGTGAAGCAATACCACATGTATTGCAAAAGAAAGATTTGATAGTAATGTCAAAGACGGGAAGTGGAAAGACTGG
>NZ_CEZJXU010000364.1:0-2691 GCF_983023055.1 Dethiosulfatibacter sp.
CACATTACAAGTGTTTCTTTTCCTGGGTTTACAGTTACATGACCGTAGTTTGGAGGTATGCATACCTGCTCTCCTGCTTCAACTTCCACTACTATTATATCTTCTATATCTTCGGCATTTTCTCCCATCTTCTGGAGTATGTAGATTGCCTTTCCGCTTAATACCTCATAAACCTCAGGATAGGATATTTCTGTTCCCTCTACCATTGGATGGTAGTGTCCTGCAGTCTTCATGAATTCCTGTCCAATCTTGCCAGGCTTGATTACCGTTATGTCATATCTTAGGTTATTTGCTCTAATTGTTTCAACATCATTGCCCTCATATACGTCCCTGTACATATGGTATAACTCTTCAGGTCCCTTTGCTTCCGGATCCATTAGGACGTTTTTAATATCCACCAGTCTTCTTACTCCCGGCCTTACCTTCTTTACATCCTTTTCAAATACTATCATTCCCTTGTCATCAAGACCAATTGTCAGTCCGCTTGTAGCTTTTAAATCTTTCATATATTGCCCCCTGTAATAAATATTAACAATGACTATACTAGTTATACTACATAGAATAGCATTAGTTTTGTTGTGATTTATTATTTAACCCTTTATCGCAAAATTACTGTTTTGCGATGTTCTTAATGCTGTTCTTAAATTCCACTATTTTCCCTGCTTCTCCCTGATTTTCCGGCTTGTATTCCGGTACCAGAGTTTGAAGTATTGTTCTAAGATTTTTGCCATTTTTGGTATCTATATTGTCTCTTAGGTTATCCAGGTGATTCATCAAATGTCCCATGTCCGTGAAGTATGGCTTTCCTATATAAATCTTTTTGTGTTTTGTCTGACTTATTCCTTCACCATCGAGAAGAAGCTCCTCGTAGAGCTTTTCTCCAGGTCTTAGACCTGTGATCTTTATGTCCATGTCCTCATAGGGTACAAATCCCGAAAGCTTAATGAGATCCTCTGCAAGTGTAAGTATCTTTACAGGCTCTCCCATATCAAGAACAAAGATTTCTCCCCCTTCAGCCATTGCTCCAGCCTGTAGTACCAGCTGGGATGCTTCAGGAATTGTCATAAAGAATCTGATTATCTCAGGATGTGTAACCATTACTGGTCCACCTTCCTCGATCTGTTTCTTGAAAAGAGGAATTACGCTTCCGTTGCTTCCAAGTACATTTCCAAAACGCACTGCAACGAATTCTGTGTCACTCTTATTATTGAATGTTCTTATGATTATTTCACATATCCTCTTCGTGGCTCCCATTACATTTGTTGGGTTTACAGCCTTGTCAGTGGATATCTGAACGAATTTTTCTACATTATATTTGTCTGCAGTCCTTACTAGGTTAAGTGTACCGAAAATATTATTCTTTATAGCCTCGTGAGGACTGTCCTCCATAAGTGGTACATGCTTGTGTGCTGCAGCGTGGAAGACAACTTCAGGTCTGTATTTATTGAAAAGGTGGTTAAGCCTGTCGGTATCCCTTATGGATCCTACCTTGGCTTCAAAATCAAGGGTTGTTTCTTCCATGTTGTGAGTCCACTTAAGTTCCTGCTGAATATCATAGAGTCCGTTTTCATTGATGTCTAGAAGTATAAGCTTCTTCGGACCATACTTGGCTATCTGTCTTGCAAGCTCGGAGCCTATTGATCCTGCTCCTCCAGTTACCATTACAACCTTGTTTTTTATGAAGTTGTTTATATTATCGGTATCAAGGTGTATCTCTTCTCTTCCAAGAAGGTCTTCAATCTGTACTTCCCTTATTTTTGAGATGTTCAGATTTCCATCTATGAGTTCATATACTCCTGGAAGTATTTTAAGCTTGCAATCAGTCTTTTTGCATTCTTCTATTATATGCTTTATTTCATTCTTCGCTGCCGAAGGCATTGCTATGATTATTTCATCTATATTTTTGTTTATTGCTATTGCTGTAATATCGTGTCTGTTTCCCTCTACAGGTATACCGTTTATATTCTTTCCTTTTTTCATTGGATTATCATCTATTATTACTACAGGCTCTCCCTCCTGGAAGTTCCTGTTTTTAAGCTCCTTAACAGTCATTATGCCGGCATCTCCGCCTCCTATGACCATTATCTGCTTTCTCTTTACGTTGCTGAAAATATTGCCGAAGGTTCTGTATCTTCTAAATACCCTGTAACTCATTCTGAGTCCGCCAAGGAGCATCATGTCAAATACTGCCGTAAGTATGTATATGCTTCTAGGCAATGCAGCCTGTACGAAGAACATATAAGCGATGAAGGCTATGTTTGCAGTAATGACTCCAGCTACTACCTCCATAAGTTCTTCTATTGATGCATATTCCCAGAGGCTGTTGTAGAGCTTGAAAAGGTATAATACAACAAGCTTTATGAGTATTATGCTGATTATCAGCTTTCTAAGTACGACCAAAAAGTCCGCTGGAACCTGTCCGTCGAACCTTAGCATAAAGGAAGCTATTATTGATATTGTTAAAAGGACTATATCTGCTGCTATGAGAGATGAAGTTCTTATTTTTCTTTTCATTTTAAATTCCCCTTTTGAGTGACGATTCATTTATTTCCACATTACAAAATAAACACCAGGGTGAAAACTGTGTGTAGTCTATTAGTTAAGTTAATTTTGTCATGGAATGAACCTAGATGTAATTTTCCCCTGTTACCCTTTTAATTGCTTGTGTTTAACCCATTAATAATATATTCC
>NZ_CEZJXU010000365.1:0-2690 GCF_983023055.1 Dethiosulfatibacter sp.
GAGACAGCCTCTTTCATAGTAATAAGTTTTTTCAAAATATTCCTCCTTATCTTTCGACAAGAACAGTCGTACCCATTCCACCACCGATACAAAGAGTTGCAAGACCTTTCTTGTCATCTCTTTTTACCATTTCATGTAGAAGTGTAACTAGTATTCTTGCACCTGAAGCACCGATTGGGTGTCCAATTGATATTGCTCCACCGTTTACATTTACTTTGTCTGTGTTGAATCCAAGGTCTTTTACAATAGTTATTGCCTGCGCTGCAAAAGCTTCATTTGCTTCTACAAGGTCAATATCTTCAGCTTTCCATCCAGCTCTATCCATAGCTTTTTTACATGCAGGGATTGGTCCAACACCCATGATGCTTGGATCAACTCCGCCGCTTCCGAATCCTTTGATTGTAGCTAGGGGCTCAACACCTAGTTTATCTGCAGCGTCTTTGCTCATGACTATGAACATTGCAGCACCGTCGTTGATTCCTGAAGCGTTTCCTGCAGTTACTGTACCGTCTTTTTTAAATGCTGGTCTAAGTTTTGCAAGCTTTTCAGCAGTTGTGCCGTGTCTTGGGAATTCGTCAGTGTCTACTACTATAGGATCACCTTTTCTTTGTGGGATTACAACAGGAACTATTTCTTCTTTGAATCTTCCTGATTTTTGAGCAGCTTCGGCTCTGTTCTGACTTGTTGCAGCAAAATTGTCCTGCTCTTCTCTAGTAACTCCCCATTGCTCTGCAACATTTTCTGCAGTTATACCCATGTGATATTTGTTGTAGATGTCGAATAGTCCGTCGTGTACCATTGAGTCGATTACTTTTCCATCTCCCATCCTCTTTCCCCATCTATTGTCTGGAAGAAGGTATGGTGCGTTGCTCATGCTTTCTGTTCCACCGCAAAGAACGATTTCACAGTCACCGTTTTGAATGAACTGATAAGCCATGCTTGCTGCTCTAAGTCCTGATCCACATACCTTGTTGATTGTGAAACCCGTTACTTCTACAGGTACATCTGCTGCTATAGCTACCTGTCTTGCTACGTTTTGTCCAAGACCAGCGCTAAGTACGTTTCCGATTATATACTCGTCGATCATTGCTGGATCAATTTTTGCTTGTTTAATTGCTTCCTTAGCTGCAATGGCTCCCAATTCAACCGCTGTCACTTTAGCTAAACTTCCGCCATAAACGCCTACAGGAGTTCTTACTGCTGATGCTATAACTACTTCTCTACTCATTTTGAATCCTCCATTATTTTATCTTTATTTGATGTTTTGCATTCCTTGATGTCGTTGTCAGTTATTTTGATATGAATATATAATGCAATTAGTGTGCCAAGAAACAACAAACTTAAAAAAAGATGAATTTCGTTGAAAAATGGGGAAAGTTCGGAAAATCGAATGAAATGAAAAGGAACAACATATATGCAACATTGCATATATGTGTGCAATGTTGCTTGCAAAACTGCATATATCCATATATAATTATACCTAGAGGTGCATATGGAAACTAAAATTACACTACCGAATCTTGAACTTGCATATTTCAGTTATGTCATAACTGATGATAAATACAATATACAGGAATACGATAAGAACTTCTACCATTTTGTAAACGACAAAAGTATTTTAAAAAACAAGAAGCTTTCTGTTCTGTTCAACAATCTCAGATACGAATTTTTTGGAGAATTCTATATAGTGGAGAATGAAGAAGGAAGCCAGTATTATATTATGCAGAGAAAGATAAAGCTTCACAATGACGATATGTATCTGTTTTTTCTTTCGGACTATTCTCTATACGAGGAGCTTGAATACCAGATTGAATACCTTAATCGCCAGAGGTATATAAACAATGAAATGCTCAACAAGCTTGAAGACGGTATTTATATTACGGATGAAAAGGGAAAGACTCTTTTTGTAAATGATGCTTTTGTTAATCTCTCCGGCCTTAGTAGGGACGCCCTCATAGGCGAAACAGTCTATGGCTTAAGGAAAGACGAGGTTCTTCCAAATTCATGTTGTGCCAAGGTAATCGAAACACAGGGTCCTGTGTCTACTATAAACAATTATTACCAGGGGCAGAAATGTCTGGTTTCAGGTTCACCCATATATGATGAAAAAGGTAATCTTAAGAGAACAATAGCTGTAATAAGGGATGTTTCAGAACTTGATATGCTTATGAAGAGCCTTACTAAGGAGGATACACTGTCTCTTGCTTTTAAGAAAAAACTCGAATCTCAAGGAGACAGGTTTGACAATGAGGAAGCCGTGGTATCAAACAACAAGATAGTCACATCCCTATACAAGCAGGCTAAAAGATTAGCACATGTTGACAGTACAATATTAATTCTTGGAGAAACAGGAGTTGGAAAGGATTTTCTTGCTACATATATACACGGCATTAGCGACAGGAACAAAAAAGGAAATATAATAAAGATAAATTGCGGAGCAATCCCTGAGCACCTAATTGAATCGGAGCTATTCGGCTATGAGGAGGGAGCATTTACCGGTGCACTGAGAGGTGGAAAGAAAGGACTATTCGAGGAAGCCGGTGAAGGTACCATATTCCTTGATGAAATAGGTGACATGCCTTATACACTTCAGGTTAAGCTTCTGAATGCTTTGAACGACAGGCAATTTTACAGAATAGGAGGAAATAAATCCATAAACTTCAATGCAAGGATTGTTGCAGCAACAAATG
>NZ_CEZJXU010000366.1:0-2683 GCF_983023055.1 Dethiosulfatibacter sp.
CTATGGCTAAGAAGATGATGATTTTTGAAAAGGGAACAGAAGCACCTGATTTTAAGCTTCCAGGAAGTGATGGAAAAGAGTATGCACTTAAGGATATAATGGGGGACAAGGGTGTCGTATTGTCCTTTTAAGTGATGAGGAAATAAAGACTCATGAGGATTACCAGGTATGGAAGGAAAAAAATATGTACGGAAACATTAAGATGGGAGTTGTTAGGTCAACCTTTATTATAGACAATGATGGAAAAATTATTCAAGAGTTCAGAAATATAAAAGCCAAGGGTCATGCACTGAAAATATACAATTACATCAAGGATGAAATCCTTTAAATACTTGATTTAGTGCAACGTATGAAATTAATAGAAATGAATTAAATGAATTTAAATGTGCGGTTTTTAAGCGCATATTTATTTTTTCTTGTGAAAACGTTTTATTTGTAGTTGAAAAAGCACAAATTTTCGTATAAAATATAATGAAAGTACAAAGTATTCAAAGGAGGAATATCATGAAGAATTACAGCACAGACAAAATAAGAAACATAGCATTAATGGGACATGGAGGGTGTGGAAAGACAACTTTGGTTGAAGCTATGTTGTTTAATTCCCATGCCTTGAAGAGAATGGGTAATGTAGACGATAAGAATACCATTTCTGATTTTGACAAGGAAGAAAAAGAAAGAGGATTTTCAATTGGGACAAGTGTAATTCCTGTAGAATTTGACAACACCAAATTAAATATATTAGATACTCCTGGTTACTTTGATTTCGTTGGTGAGGTATATGGAGCTTTACGGGTTGCCAGTGGAGCAATAATTTGTGTTGATGCTACTTCAGGAGTTGAAGTTGGAACTGAAAAAGCATGGGAAATTGCAGAGGAAAGAAACATACCAAGAGTTATTTTTCTTAACCGAATGGACAAGGAAAATGTAAAGTTTGACAAGGTTCTTGCAGAACTCAAACTGAAGCTCGACAAGAAGGTTGTACCTTTTGCAGTGCCAATAGGATCCGAACAGGACTTTAGGGGTTATGTTGATATTATTTCACTTAAGGGTCTTGTTTTCAACGGTACAGAGTGTGTTGAAGGTGAAGTTCCTGAGGAAGCCATGGAAAGGGCAAAAGTATTGAGATCTTCCTTGATGGAGTCGGTTGCGGAAACTGATGAAGCAATGCTTGAAAAATTTTTCTCGGGTGAATCATTTACTGATGACGAAATAAGAAACGGATTAAAACTTGCCGTAAACAACGGAGAACTGGTTCCTGTAATAGTGGGGACCTCGGCCAAGACTATTGGTGTCAAGGAACTTATGCATATTTGCATAGACTATATGCCTTCAGCTGCAGATTGTAAGGATTTCATTGCAATTAAGGAAGAGGAAGAAATTGTTCTCAAGATTGATAGGAAAAAGCCTTTTGCGGCATTCGTATTCAAGACGATAATAGACCCCTATGTAGGAAAAATATCGCTCTTTAAGGTGCTTTCTGGAAGCGTCAAGAAGGATGACGAGATATACAACGTAAACAAGGATGAGACAGAGAAGATGGGAAGCTTATTTTATATGATGGGAAAAGAACAGGTTGAAACATCTGAACTTTTAGCAGGGGACATCGGTGCATGTGCCAAACTGCAGTATGCCGAGACCGGTGATACCTTTACTGTCAAGAACAATCCGTTAAAATTCCCAGCAATCAATTATCCAAAGCCATGTCTGTTCCTTTGTGTTGAACCAAAATCCAAGGACGATGAGGAAAAGATAGGACAGGCTTTGCATAAGCTGACAGATGAAGACCCCACTTTTGTAGTTGAAAGAAACAAGGAAACAAAACAGCTTCTTATAGGTGGACAGGGAAACATGCAATTGTCTGTAATAACACACAAAATGAAAAACATGTTCAATGTTGAAGTTGAACTTTCAGATCCAAAGATTGCCTACAGGGAAACAATTAAGGGTGCTGCTGATGTACAAGGAAAGCATAAGAAACAGTCAGGTGGAGCAGGTCAGTACGGGGATGTTTATATTAAATTTGAACCTTCTAATGAAGAATTTGCATTCGAAGATAAAATTTTTGGCGGTTCAGTACCAAGACAGTACATTCCTGCAGTTGAGAAGGGTCTTAGAGACTGCCTTGAAAAGGGTGTTTTAGCTGGTTATCCTGTTGTGAATATCAAGGCTACTCTTCATGACGGTTCATACCACAATGTGGATTCAAGCGAGATGGCATTCAAAATGGCTGCTACCCTTGCATTTAGGAAAGGAATCAAGGAAGCAATACCTGTACTTCTTGAGCCGGTTATGTCTGTAAAAATACTGATTCCAGATGATTATTTGGGAGACATAATGGGAGACATGAACAAGAGAAGAGGAAGGATACTTGGAATGGAACCTCAGTCTAATAGAAAACAGCTTGTTCTTGCTGAAGCTCCCCAAGCTGAAATGTTCAAGTATGCAATAGATCTTAAGTCTATGACTCAGGCAAGGGGAAGATTCGAGATGGAATTCTTGAGGTATGATGAACTTCCTTCAAATCTTGCAGAAAAGGTGATAGAAGAATCAGGGCATGAAAATGAGCATTAGATAGAATTTTATATTTTAAAAGCTGCAGTTATAAAACTGTAGCTTTTTTTAAAAATTATTATTTGCAGAATTACATAAAATGTTGCGATTTCATGTTTGTAGTGTACTAAAC
>NZ_CEZJXU010000367.1:0-2680 GCF_983023055.1 Dethiosulfatibacter sp.
ATAGGTCTTCCCGGTGGTACTATTGGGTATACTGATTCATCATGATCTATTAGACATTCTATGAATACAGTCTGTCTAAGATGACTCGATTCCTTCAATGCAAAATCAAGTTCTTCCATGGTTTCAGCACGAAAGTATTTGATTCCATAAGATTCCAAGAACATCTTGCCGTCCACGTCATCGAAGGTATCCGTTTCAGAATATCTAGCTTTACTAAACATCCTCTGCCACTGTCTTACCATTCCAAGGGAGTGATTGTTAAGTTCTATCATCTTGATAGGGAGCTTGTATCTATTAACTGTAATGAGCTCATTGTGGTTCATTCTGAAACTTGCATCTCCAGTTATCATAAGAACTTCCTTGTCTGGATTACCAACCTGTGCACCTATTGCAGCCCCCAGTCCGTAGCCCATTGTTCCCAAACCTCCGGATGTACAGAATTCACTTGATTTCTTAAACTTCCAGTACTGTCCAGTCCACATCTGATGTTGACCAACATCTGTAGTCACTATGGTATTGTCACTATAGTACTCATTGGCCTTTTCAAGTATATTTTTAGGGGTAAAAAGAGACTTGTCAGGTTCTTCTTTCTTCATTTCTTCAACTTCTTCAATCCATTCTGGCCTCTTTGCTTCATTAACCATTTCAAGAAGATTTTCAAGTATATGCGTCATATCTCCGATCAAAGGCACACAGTTCTGTGTATTTTTATCTATTTCCGTACTATCAATATCTATATGTATTATCTTGGCATTAGGTGCAAACTGATCCGGCTTTCCTATTACCCTGTCACTAAATCTTGCTCCAACGGCTATAAGTAGGTCACAATTGGTTACCGCAAGATTTGCATTAATCTGCCCATGCATTCCAACCAACCCAAGGGAAAGTTTATGATCTCTTGGTATTGTACCGAATCCCATAAATGAGTTTACTGTAGGTATTTCCACCTTTTCAATGAGCTCCATCATAAGGTCGTCATTCTTTGATATCCTTACTCCACCACCTGCATAAAGTACAGGTTTCTTTGATTTGTTTATAAGCTCAGCAGCCCTCTCGAGGGACACTTTTTCCACATATACCTTTTCCTCAACATAAACAGGCTCTTCAACTCTCTCATATTCATATTCAGCAATGAAAACATCCTTCGGAACATCTACAAGAACAGGTCCCGGTCTTCCTGAAGCGGCAACATCCATTGCCTCTCTGATTGTATGGGCAAGGTCTTTAACATCTCTTACCAAGTAATTGTGTTTTGTGATAGATAGTGTCATACCTGTTATATCCACTTCCTGGAAAGAATCCTTTCCAATAAGTACGTTTGGCACCTGTCCGGTAACTACTACCATTGGTACTGAATCCATGTAGGCAGTCGCTATACCTGTTATGGTATTTGTAGCTCCAGGTCCAGAAGTTGCAAATACTACCCCTGTCTTACCAGTAGATCTTGCATAGGCATCCGCTGCGTGTACCATGTGCTGCTCGTGACATGTTCTTATATGATCAAAATAGTCAAGTTCGTCATAAAGCGCATCATAAAGAGGTATTACAGCTCCTCCCGGATAACCGAAAATAGTGTCTACTTCCTTTTCCTTTAAACATTCTAATATAATTCTAGAACCTGAAATCTTCATATTTATCTCCTTTAAATTGTGATATTTTTCAGCTTATTAAAAACTCCTAGTGCCTGGCAATTAAGAATCTTTAATAAACCGAGAGGTCAATCCTCTCATGTTTTTTGTGTTTAAAAAGCCAGGTCTTGGCATATATATATTATACACCAAGGTCTGGCTAATTTGAGCCTAACTTTTGAATTTATACTTCTATTTACAGACCGCTCCTGTAGAACCTGAAGTTACACTTTTTGCATATTTGCCAAGGTATCCCTTGTATGTAACCTTCTTGATCTCAGTAGTTTTTCTTCTCTCATTCATTTCTTCTTCTGATACGTCAATATCAAGAATTCCTTCCTTGATGTTGATGATTAGCTTGTCGCCATTCTTAATGAAAGCTATAGGTCCACCTTCGCACGCTTCTGGAGAAACATGTCCGATTGACGCTCCTCTTGAACCTCCAGAGAATCTTCCATCGGTAATAAGAGAAACCTGCTTGTCAAGTTCCATTCCTGCAAGAGCAGATGTAGGAGTGAGCATTTCCCTCATTCCAGGACCGCCCTTAGGACCTTCATATCTTATTACAACACAGTCTCCAGGAACAATCTTGTTTGATAGAATAGCCTCAACAGCTTCTTCTTCAGAGTCATAAACCTTAGCATTTGCTACAACATCCATCATTTCTGGGGCAACTGCGGATTTCTTTACAACAGCTCCATCAGGTGCAAGTGAACCGAAGAGAACCTGGATTCCACCAGTCTCTGAATATGGTTTATCAACAGATGCAATTATCTTGTCACCTATTTTAACAGCCTTTTCTATCTTTTCACCAACAGTTCCTGAAACTGTAAGTACAGATTTGTCTATAAGACCCTTCTTGTCAAGTTCCTTCATCACAGCAGATATTCCACCCGCTGAATTAAGTTCTTCAATATGATAAGGTCCTGCTGGACTAAGCTTACAAAGATTTGGTGTCTTATGGCTTATATTGTTTATAATATCAAGGTCCATCTTAACATCAGCTTCATATGCAATTGCAGTCAAGTGAAGAACTGTATTTGTCGAACATC
>NZ_CEZJXU010000368.1:0-2661 GCF_983023055.1 Dethiosulfatibacter sp.
CAACAATTTGTCACAGATGACTCCTTATACTCAGTCAAAGAACAGGACTACAAGAAAAGATGCAAGTCTGGCCGTAACAAAGTTTTTTGTTGACAATGAAAGTGAGTTTGATGAAATATATGATAAACTTGTAAAAATCAGACATGGTATTGCATTAAAGCTTGGTTATGACAATTTTGTAAAGCTTGGATACTACAGACTTGGAAGAAGCGAATATGGTCCTGATGAGGTCAAGGTATTCAGAGATCAGGTAGAGAAAAACCTTGTTCCAATAACTATTGACTTGAGAAAGAGACAAGCGGAAAGACTTGGATTGGACAGCCTTAAATACTATGATGAAAACCTAGAGTTCAATTCAGGCAATGCAGTTCCAAAAGGTGACAGAGACTGGATGGTAAATCATGCAAAAACAATGTATACAGAACTGTCTGATGAAACGAGAAAATTTTTTCAATTGATGATGGACAATGGTTTGATGGATCTTGACAGTAAGCCGGGCAAAAGAGCTGGAGGATATTGTACCTTTATTCCAGACTATCAAACTCCATTCATTTTTGCCAATTTTAACGGAACTTCCCATGATATTGATGTATTGACTCATGAAGCAGGCCACGCCTTCCAGACATATTCAAGTAAAAACTTCCAGGTTCCTGAATATATTTGGCCTACGCTTGAAGCTTGTGAAATACATTCGATGTCAATGGAATTCATAACATGGCCTTGGATGAACCTTTTCTTTGAAGAAGATGAAATGAAATACAAGTTCAGTCATTTGGCTTCTGGAGTTTTGTTCATACCATACGGAGTACTGGTTGATGAATTTCAGCACTTTGTTTATGAAAATCCTGAAGCAACACCTGATGAAAGAAAATTCATGTGGCGGGAAATAGAAAAGAAATACCTTCCTACCAAGGATTACGAAGACAATGAGTTTCTTGAAAAGGGAGGATTCTGGTTTAGACAGGGACATATTTTCAATGATCCTTTCTATTATATTGATTATACACTAGCTGAAATTTGCGCTTATCAGTTTTGGATAAGATTCAATGAGGACAGGGAAAGTGCCTGGAATGACTATCACAAACTGTGTAAGGCAGGCGGAAGTAGACCATTTCTAGAATTGGTAAAATATGCAAACCTGAAGAGCCCTTTTGAAGAAGATACAATAAATCATGTTAGCGGTCCTATTGGAGAATGGCTTGACAAGGTGGATGATAAGAAACTATAACAGATGGATAAAGTTAGACTGTCCAATTGGGCAGTCTGTTTTGTGATAGCTCACAGGGATAATGCAGAGTAGCTGCTTTGTTCTAGCTTAAGAAAGTTAAAATATGCATAACACCTTGAAGCGTTGGTGTTATGCGGTTAACGCAGCAAAGCTGCTTTCTTGTATTGATGTTGTAATATTGGAGAGAAAATGATATATGATGTAATAATAGTTGGAGGAGGGCCAGCAGGACTCTTTGCGGCTGCAAATCTGGACAAAAAATACAAAACTGTTCTAATAGAAGGCAATAAAAGAATTGGTGTAAAACTTTTAATGACGGGAGCGGGACAGTGTAATATAACCAACGCAGAAAATATTAAAAAGTTTCCACTTAAATACAATAACCCTGGCTTTGTCAGAAAAATATTGTATGAGTTCAACAATTTAATGCTAATGGATTATTTTAATAATAATGGACTGGATCTGATTGTTAGAGAGGATAAAAAAGTATTTCCTGCAGATTTTAAGGCTTCATCTGTAGTGGAATTTTTTACTGAAGAAATCAAAAAAAGAAACCATGAAATTCTTCTCAATGAAAAAGTTGTGGAAATCAAATATATTGAATCTAAAAGTATATTTAATATAAAAACTAAAAATAATAAATATTCCACTAGGAAGTTGATACTTGCAGGAGGAGGTAAATCTTATCCTTCAAGCGGTTCCGACGGCAGCCTTATTGAAATTGCTGAAAATATGGGGGTAAGGGTAAATAAACCAAGACCTGCTCTGACTTCAGTACAGGTTGTAAACTATATGTTTAAAGAATTGTCGGGGATAGCTCTTGAAAATGTGAAAATCACAATTTCTTGCAAGGGTAATAAGAAAATAAAAAAAACGGGGGATATATTGTTTACCCACAAAGACATTTCAGGACCTGTGATATTAAATAATTCTCGTTATATGAACAGAGGAGACGAGATAATTGTTGATTTCCTTGCTGGTGAATATATAGATATCTTAGAAGATAGGATAAGGAAAGCTGTCTCTAAAACTCCTAAGAAAGTTGTAAAAACTGTTTTGGAAGAAAATATTAATCTTCCTAAAAGAATGGTGGGAAAGCTTATTGAAATTTCAGAAATCAACCATATGAAAAAAAGAGATTAGGAGATTTGTTTTAAACTGTAAGGAATATCGATTTAAAGTAAAAGAATTTAGCGGATTTGAAAACGCCATGGTAACCAGTGGTGGGGTAGATATTAATGAAATTGATCCAAAAGACATGTCCTGGAATAAGAATAAAAACCTTTATTTTATTGGAGAATTAATAGATGTAGATGGCGAAACTGGAGGTTATAATCTTCAATTCGCTTTTTCAACAGCCAAAAAAACAATTATTGGTTTAGGATTTGACTTATTAGTGAATTCATGATAAAATTAAATAAAAAAGAATGGTG
>NZ_CEZJXU010000369.1:0-2658 GCF_983023055.1 Dethiosulfatibacter sp.
CTTGTATATTATCCAATGCCTATGGCAGGAGCAACAGCACCGGCAACAGCAGCAGGACTTCTAGCACAGAACCTTGCTGAATGTTTCCTAGGACTTGTATACCATCAGCTAGTTAATCCAGGAGCTCCAATCATCCATGGTGGAGTTGCATCTATAATGGATATGAAGACAACAAGATTCTGCTACGGTGCCCCTGAAACATATCTTCAAATTGCGGCACTTACAGATATTCTTCACTACTATGAAATACCAGTATGGGGAACTGCAGGACCTCTTGATGCCAAAACGCTTGACCAGCAGGCGGCAACAGAGATGACAATGGGATACTTGATGGCTGCACTTAGTGGACAAAACCTTGTACATGATACAGGACTAATGGATCAGGCAACAGTTACTTGTCCTGAAATACTAATACTTGCAAATGAGCAGATATCCATGGTTAGAAAGATAATGGAAGGTGTCGATGTAAATGAAGAAACACTTGCTCTAGATGTAATTGATCAGGCAATGACTTCAGGAAGTTTCCTTGCTGAAGAGCATACATTGAAGCACTTTAGAAAATTCTGGCAACCAACACTCTTTGACAGATCCACAGCAAAGGTTGCAGAAAAGACAATAACTCAGAAGCTTAACGAGAAGGCTATAGATATCATTGAAAACCATAAAGTAAAAGAGCTTGACCCAGCTAAGAAGAAAGCAATTCTTGAACTTGAGAAGAAGTGGATGAAAGAGAAAGCTACAGTATGAAAATCAAAAGAATGTTCACAACTGTAGATACCCATGTTAAGGGTATACCCGTCAGAACGGTGACGGGTGGGTTGCCATATATTCCTGGGAAAACTGTAGTTGAGAAGACTCTTTATCTAAAGGAAAATTCAGACTGGATTAGAAGAATGCTTATAGATGGACCAAGGGCAAATGAAAACCAGTCCGGCATAATCCTTACAGAGCCTTGCTGCAGTGAAGCTGATACAGGAATTATAAGCATGGACAGAAACGGATATGAAAATATATCAAAAGAAAGTATAATAGGAGTATCAACAGTAATGATTGAATCTGGCCTTGCTGACATTGTAGAACCCTACACATATATATGTTTTGAATCTATATATGGAAATATCAGTATAAAGGCAAGGGTGGAAGATGAAGTTGTAAAGGAAATTTCATTTAAAAACACGAATTTCGCAATAACCGAAAAGGTGTCGGGTGAAGCCGGATTTGGAAGTATTGAAGAGATTACAGGGAGAGCATATATAACAGGCATGCACACTTTTATAATGGATCCTGATGATCCTATTCAGTAATGACTTAAAGATTATAATATGCATAACAGATTTAATAAAAGAATTTTACTGCAGGCTAAGATTAGATTTAACAGTTTTATTAAGATATAATAGGTTGAAATATATAAATAAATTTTGGAGGAATTTTTATATGGATGGATACAGATTAGCGGCGTTAATTTTAATAGTAGCATATATGATTTTTTGTTTAGGGGTTGGATATGTCAAGAAAAGCGTTATTACAACCAGACAGGACTACTTCCTTGCAGGTAAAAAAACAGCATTAATAGTATTATTCTTTACAACCTTTGCAAGTTCAAGTGGAGCAGGAAACTTCATTGGACAGGCAGGAAGAGGATCATTGATGGGAATATCAGCGTACTGGTGGTTCCTGGGTGAAGCATTCCTTGCATGGATTATATTTGCAATGGTTATAGCTCCGCATTTGGCAAAATTCAGTTATATGACAATGCCGCAATATATTGCAGAAGAATTGTGCGGTGGAGACTTGGTGGTTAGAAGGGTTGCAGGTATTGCGGCTCTTATGCCAAATGTAGTATGGGCAGGTGGTCAGATTATGGGACTTTCCTATGTACTTGATCATTTGTTTGGAATAGACTACAGGCTCGCAGTACTTGTCACTTCAGTGGTCTTCATCTACTATACAGTACAGGGTGGACTTGAAGCAGTTATTTACACAGATACCTATCAGGGAATCATTCAGATTGCTCTGGCATTGTTTGTAATATTTTACGGTTTGAAAACTTTTGGATTCAGTCCTGAAATACTGAAGGAAAGAGTAACTGCGATAGACCCAACACACTGGGATCTTGGATCACTTGGACTTAAAGCAACAGTAGCATCATTCTTTGTCGCCTTCTTCGGAGGTCTGTCCAACCCAATATTGTGGAACAGGGCTTTTGCAGCCAAGGATGTAAGGGCAGCAAAGGGAGCATTTAGACTTAGTATGGTATCTACAATAGTTCTGGTATTCTTCGTTATTTCAATAGGAATGAGTGCAAGTACATTGAATCCAGGTGTTGGAGATCAGGCTCTTGTATGGCTTATAATCAATAAAATGCCTAAGTTCCTTACAGTTCTTCTTGGTCTTGGAGTTGCAGGTGCTACAATGTCAACAGCAGATACTCACCTTAATGCAGGTGCTGCAAACATAGTAGTTGACATTATCGATCCTGAAGAAAAGCTTTCAGAAGAAACAGCAATCAAATACAGTAGATATGCTACGTTCTTTGCAGGAATCATAGCAGTAGTTGGAGCAATGACATTCCCTACAATATACGACCTTGCTGCTGTTGGATATTCAGTCTGTGGTGGAGTTCTGATACCGTTGTTTGTAATAGGATATATCATGAAG
>NZ_CEZJXU010000370.1:0-2657 GCF_983023055.1 Dethiosulfatibacter sp.
AAGGTTATGAATCTTGTCATGGAAGAGATTGTAAAACTTGGCATTAGAAACTTGACAGTTGCAGCAAGCTCCATATTCCCTGTGAACCAGCCTCTAGTAAAGTATATGGGAGAAGGTATTGTTACGGGAATATGTGCAAACTACATGTCCGGACCTGTTGCTGATGCAGTATCTGAAGGAAAGCTTAAATACCCTGCCATTATGCATACCCATGGCGGAAGAGCAAGAGCCATAGAATCTGGAGATCTTCATATAGATGTGGCATTCATAGCATCTCCGGCGGCTGACAGTTATGGCAATATTAACGGAGTTGAAGGTCCATCAGCTTGCGGTACACTGGGATATGCAGTGCCTGATGCGATGTATGCAGATAAGACAGTTGCAGTTACTGATAATATTGTTGAATATCCTGCATGTCCTATAGACATCAGTCAGGAATATATAGACTATATAGTTAAGATAGATTCTATAGGTGACCCAAAGGGGATAGTATCTGGCACAACTCAGGTCACGAAAAACCCTATTGATCTTAAAATAGCAAAAATGACAGCGGAGATAATAGAAAATTCAGGACTTTTGAAGGATGGTTTTTCCTTCCAAACAGGAGCCGGTGGTACATCCCTAGCAGTGGCAGCCTTTGTAAAGGAAAAAATGAAGGAACAAAACATCAAGGGAAGCTTTGCAGCAGGTGGAATAACAAAGTTTCTAGTTGAAATGTTGGAGGAAGGTCTTTTTAAGTCTCTCTTTGATGTTCAGTGCTTTGATATGTACTCCATAGAATCCTATGGTAAGAATATTAGGCATCAGGCAATGTCTGCATCAATGTATGGAAATCCACACAACAAAGGTGCCGTAGTCAACAATCTTGACGTTATGATACTTGGAGCAACTGAGGTTGATACGAGCTTCAATGTAAATGTTACAACAAGCTCAAATGGTAATATAATGGGAGGCTCTGGTGGACATAGTGATACTGCTGCAGGGTCAAAACTAGCAATTGTGGTAACAAAGCTTATTAAAGGAAGACTTCCCATAATCGTTAATGATGTGACAACTGTTACTACTCCTGGAGAAACTGTTGACATAATAATTACTGAAAGAGGAATAGCGATAAACCCAAGAAGAAAAGATCTCATAGAAAAATTGGGTGATACAAAACTTCCTGTATATACTATAGAAGAACTAAAGGAAATGGCTGAAAGTTTTTCAGGAATTCCTGAAAGCCTCGAATTTGAGGATGAAATAGTTGGTGTGGTCGAATACAGAGATGGCACAGTAATAGATGTAATAAGAAAGGTTATAAACTAAACGGAAGTGATATTATGTATGATATTTACATTGAAGAATTCAATTTAAGTAACAGCTTGGAGATAGAACATTTTCTATCTCCATTTGAGATTGAACTTGAAGATGATGTAGAACACACCCTTGTGGCAAGGATTGAAGGCAAGATTGTAGGGACCTGTTCGTCATCGGGTAATATAATAAAAAGCATAGCGGTGAGATGTACTTGTGGTAATACGGGAATAGGGTCAAAACTCGTGACCCAAATGATGAATAACCTCTTTGACAGGGGAATATATGACGTTTTTGTATTTACAAAAAAGACCAATACTGAAATTTTCAAGGAACTTGGCTTCAGGGAAATTGTGTCATCTGACAAGGTTGTCCTTATGGAAAACGGCAGAATTGGAATAGATGAATATGTAAAGAAGATGTTTGTAAAAAGTGGACTTGGAAATGGCAGGAAGGCTTCGATTGTCATGAATTGTAATCCCGTCACCAGGGGACATTTAAACCTTATAAGAAAGGCTTCGGAAGAAAATAATGAAGTTGTAGTTTTTATAGTTGAAGAGGACAAGTCCATCTTTTCGTTTGAAACAAGGATAGATCTTGTGAGAAAATGCACAAAAGATTTTAAAAATGTTCATGTAATATCTGGAGGAAGATATATTATATCTTCAAATACTTTTCCTGCATATTTTTTAAGGGAAGAAGAGAAATCATCACAGTACATGGAGATAGACCTTCAGGTATTTGGAAAATACATAGGACCTGTATTCAATATTGATAAAAGATATGTAGGCTCAGAGCCATACTGTAATATGACCCAAAGCTACAACGAGGGAATGAAGAAAATTCTTCCTGAACAGGGTATGGAAATTATAGTGGTTGAAAGACATGCAATAAATGGTATAGCAATTAGCGCCTCGATGGTAAGGAAAAAAATAAGAGAAGACCGAACTGAAGACATCAAAGACCTTGTATGCAATGAAGTGTACGTCTATCTCACATCAAAAGAAGCTGAAGAAACCATAAAGCGGATTAAAGAGAGTGACTTTCTGCATTGATCAATAAAATATTGAATGCATGAGAAGAAAATATTAATCAAATAAAAAGTATCATATGAAATTAGTCATTTAAAGCAATTCAATAATAAAACTTAATATTAAAGTATGAAGCTGGGATGATTCCTGACTTTTTATTATTGATAATGGAAAACCGATATTATTATATGATATAATTATATAAATAGCATTTCACTATACTAAAGAATTGGAGATGAGTTCATGAATATTGCTCTTTTGATTATAGACATGCAAAAGGAATTTATTGAATGTGATGATTCGAAAAAATCACTACAGAATGCTCTGGAA
>NZ_CEZJXU010000371.1:0-154 GCF_983023055.1 Dethiosulfatibacter sp.
AACACAATATACCCCTCATACACGGCGCCATTGCAGGCTGGTATTACCAGATAAGCGTAGTTATGCCAGGTGACAATACCCTGTCCAAAATTTACAGCGACAGCGAAGAAAAAGGGATAGAGACACTGGTCGGTAATCCTTCATATACACCTGC
>NZ_CEZJXU010000371.1:200-2642 GCF_983023055.1 Dethiosulfatibacter sp.
TGAAATTTAGGAGTGATGAATATGAAAATCAATGTAAACCCAGCTAAAGGCATGCGAGACCTTCTTCCCATAGAAAAGGAAATCCGGGACCATGTTGAAAAAATGATTATAAACACCTACAAGAACAACGGTTTCCAACTTATTGAAACACCTGTTGTTGAAAACATTGACAACCTTCTTGGAAGCAAGGGTGGAGAAAACCTCAAGCTAATCTTTAAGATCATGAAAAGAGGAAACAAGCTGAATATTACAAAGGAAAATCTTACTGAAAGCGACCTTGCAGAGCTTGGCCTGAGATACGACCTTACTATACCTCTAAGCAGATTTTACTGCAATCACAGAAATGAACTTCCTTCAGTATTCAAGGCAATACAGGTCGGAAATGTATTCAGAGCTGAAAGAGCTCAAAAAGGAAGATACAGAAGCTTTAAGCAATGTGATATAGACATAATAGGAAATCCTGACTGCGATGCTGAGATAGAGCTTCTCACTTCTACTGCAAAGGCTCTTACAGAGCTTAATGTCAGTGAATTCCAGATAAGGATAAACGACAGAAGAATACTCAAGTCAGTAGTAATGGATTGCGGTTTCAGCGAAGATGATTTTGAAATAGTGTGCATAATACTTGACAAGCTTGACAAAATAGGAATAGACGGCATCAAAAATGAACTTTCCGGAAAAGATTTTCCTTCCGAAAGTATAGACAAGCTACTTTCGATGCTTGATGAAATAAACGAAGGTGACATGAACATACTAAGCAAATACGGAGTACCTGAAGAAGTAGTTGAAAACATGAAGTGCATCACAAGAAATGTAACGACCCTAGCAGATGGCAAGTACGACATAATATTCGACTTCACCCTTGTCAGAGGAATGGGATACTATACAGGCCCTATATTTGAAATCGCTTACAAGGGACTTGGCTATTCAATAGCAGGAGGCGGAAGATACGATGAGATGATAGGCGGTTTCATTGGAGAAAAAATTCCTGCCGTAGGTTTTTCAATAGGATTTGAAAGACTTGTAAACCAAATGATTGAAGACAACTACAAGTCACCAGGAAATGAAAAAATAGTACTACTTTACGACAAGGAAGAAGAAGTTTCAGCTGTTATTAAAAAAGCTGAAGAACTAAGAACAAATGGTTATTCTGTATCACTATTCAAAAAAGCAAAAAAAGTAGGCAAGCAACTCAATCAATTAGCAAGCCAGGGATTTGACAAATTTACAATGTATTCACAGGATGAACTTGAAATAAAAAATCTTGATTAACCCTTATTGAATATCTGTTTATTTTACTTGTAATATACAATAATCCATGATATAATAAGGCATAAACTAAATGGAGGTTTATTTATGCCACAGGTACTAAAAGCTCATGTTAAAGAGGAGATTTTAAAGTCCGGTCTCTCAGAATTTTATAAAACCGGATATGATAAATCCAAAATCAGGGACATAGCTATAAAATCAAATGTTTCCCCTGGAAACATATACAGATATTTCACAAATAAGGAACAACTTTTCCATGCAATTATAACTCCCGTTTACAACGAACTGAAAATTATGTTCGGTAAGCTTAATGCAGCAGAAGCTTCAAATACTGAAACTCTTGCCAGGGATTTTGCCGACATGCTTGTTCAAATTGTAAAAAAACACCGATATGAAATTCATATCATAATGAGCAACGAAACAATACTTCCCCATGTTAGCAAGGAACTTGATGAAATGGTGGGAAATGTGATTATATCAAATTTCAAACTCAAATCAAGCAAGGATATTTCCGACTATGACAACATCATGATAAAGGCCTATACAGAATCAGTCAAAAAAGGCCTTGTTAAAATAATTGAAGAAACAAACTCAAAATCGGACCTTGATGCATTAATAGGAGACTTCATTAAAATATTCTTTTAGCGGTGACTTATGAAAAAGATTATAATGACCCTTACAATTTTCATTATTTTGGCTTCCCTGCTGACCTCATGTGGAAATGAACCGTTACCTGAAACGGAAAAGGCAATTCCCGTAGTGTCCATTGCAGCAGAGACTACTTCTCTGAGCAACATAATGAGTTATGTAGGGGTTGTAAGATCAAATCAACTTAAAAACTATTCTTTCAAGACAGGTGGATATATAGAAAAAATCTTTGTAGACATCTCTGAAATGGTAATTCCGGGAGACCCTATTGCTTCACTGGACACCAAGGATTTGGTATTCCAAATGGAGGCTGCAGGCAACAACATGGATTCTGCATATTCACAGTATCACAAGACTTTAAATGGTGCAGACCAGGAAGATATAAACAGTGCACGTTTAAATGTCGACAAGACAAAATCCGTCTACGAATTTAATAAAAACAACTACAATGATATGGCAAAACTTTTCGGAGAGAATGTCATATCATTGTCTTCTTTAGAGCAGGCTGAACTAAGTATGAGCATT
>NZ_CEZJXU010000372.1:0-2640 GCF_983023055.1 Dethiosulfatibacter sp.
AACCCTACTTTTGTTCAACTTTTGGGTATGTGTCCAACTTTGGCTGTTACAACTTCAGCCATAAACGGTATGGCTATGGGCTTGGCAACTATGGTAGTTTTAATAGGTTCAAACCTTGTTATATCTTTACTTAGAAAAGTTATTCCTGATAAAATCCGTATTCCGGCTTTTATAGTAATAATAGCAACATTTGTTACAATAATAGACATGTTCATGCATGCATATGCATTTACTCTTTACAAGTCACTTGGATTGTTTATTCCGCTAATAGTTGTAAACTGTCTAATCCTTGGTAGAGCGGAGTCTTTTGCTTCTAAACAATCTGCATTTCCTTCAATAGTTGATGCAGTGGGTATGGGTCTTGGATTTACTGGTGCACTTACTATACTTGGTGCAGTAAGAGAGCTTCTTGGAGCAGGAAGTCTTTTTGGACTTGATGTTCTTGGTGCAGGATTCAAACCTGTATTGGTAATGATACTTCCACCGGGAGCATTCCTTGCGCTTGGATTGCTTATAGGTCTGGTTAACTTTGTTGCTATGAAAAAAAAGCTTAAGAAGGAGGCAGAATAATGGGATTGTTTAGTATATTTATTGGAGCAGTACTTGTAAATAATTACGTACTGTCAAAGTTCCTGGGAATCTGTCCTTTTCTTGGTGTATCTAAAAAGGTTGATACTGCATTAGGTATGGGTGTAGCTGTAACATTCGTTATGACTCTTGCATCCATTATCACATATTTGGTTCAGGTTGCAATTCTTGATAACTTTGGTCTGGGATATCTTCAGACAATTGCTTTTATTCTTGTAATAGCTGCACTTGTTCAGTTTGTTGAAATGTTCCTTAAGAAATCAAGTCCTTCACTTTATGAAGCATTGGGTGTGTTCTTGCCTCTTATAACTACGAACTGTGCAGTACTGGGTCTTGCAATAATCAATATCCAGGAAGGATACAATTTAATCGAAACAATAGTTAACTCTTTGGGTGCGGCAATAGGATTTACAATGGCCATAGTACTTTTTGCAGGTATCAGAGAGAGACTTGAAATAGCAGATGTACCTGAATGTCTAAAGGGATTCCCTATTGCATTGATCACAGCAGGATTGATGTCCATAGCCTTTTTAGGATTTTCAGGACTGTCATTATAGGAGGTGGGTCAGATGAATGGTATAGTAACAGCAATCGCGGCATTGGGCGGACTTGGACTGGCATTTGGAGTAATTCTTGCCATAGCTTCAAAAGTGTTCCATGTCGAGGTTGATCCTAAGATTACAGAAGTAAGAGAAGCTCTTCCGGGAGCTAACTGTGGAGCCTGCGGATTGCCTGGATGTGATGCACTTGCAAAGGCCATTGTGGCTGGAGATGCTCCTATTACTGCTTGTCCAGTTGGTGGAGAAGCCTGTGTTGAAGCAATAAGCAAGATTATGGGTATAGAAGCAGCGTCAGGAGAAAAAATGGTAGCAAGGGTTCTGTGCAAGGGTAACTATGACAGAACAGAAAAAAGATTTGAATATCAGGGAATAGCTGATTGCAAGGCCTCTGCTATGATACAGGGTGGAGATAAAGCCTGTTCCTTCGGATGTCTTGGTAATGGCTCATGTGTAGTGGTTTGTCCTTTCGATGCAATCCATGTTGTAAATGGTGTTGCAGTAGTTGATGCGGAAAAATGTACAGCTTGTGAGAAGTGTATCAAGGAATGCCCTAAGAATATCATAGAGCTTGTTCCTTACAAGCAGAAAACAGTAGTGGATTGTTCAAACCATGAGTTTGGAAAGACTGTAAAGGAAGAATGCAAGGTTGGATGTATTGGATGCAAGATGTGTGAAAGAGCTTGTCCTTTTGATGCAATTCACGTTGTTGACAACATTGCAAAAATTGACTACGAAAAATGTACAAACTGTATGTTATGTGCAGAGAAGTGTCCTACAAAGTCAATAACTGCACTTCTTGAAGACCGACAAAAAGCTTATATAATACCTGAAAAATGTATAGGGTGTACAATTTGTGCTAAGAATTGTCCTGTAGAATGTATCTCCGGAGAGCTTAAGGGAGTTCATGTTGTTGATGAGGACAAGTGTATAGGCTGCGGCGTATGCTACGAAAAGTGTCCTAAGGATGCAATAGAAATGAGATAAATTAATAAAAATGAAAGTCTCTTCTCAGGAAGAGACTTTTTTTTATAAAATTTATGAACTTCAATTTCCGTGTCGTCTTGTAAATGCTTGTTATTAATGTTAAAATATTTGAAGGTGATTTCATGACTAAATGGGATAAGATGTTAATAGTTTTAATACTTGTATTAAGCATAGGCTCCTTGGTTTTTATAAGTGCCATGACTATGAACTATGATAACAGCTATGTGAAAATAAGCATAGATGGTGAATTGTACAAGAAATATTCTCTGGATGGTACTTTGGACAAGAAAATAACCATAGATACGGACAAGGGTATAAATGTAATCCATATTGAAAAAGGATATGTCTATATGGAAGAAAGTAGTTGTCCAGATAAGACATGCATTAAGCAAGGTAGAATCGACAGACCTGGTGAAATAATAGTTTGTCTTCCCAACAAGGTGACTGTTGAAATTACAGGTGAGATTGAGTCAGGACCAGATGCAGTGAGTCATTAGCTCCGTAATCA
>NZ_CEZJXU010000373.1:0-2627 GCF_983023055.1 Dethiosulfatibacter sp.
CGGCACCCAGCTCAGCTGCCATTATTGCACTTAAATGGGCAACCTCTATAGAATGCTTCAAGACATTTTGTCCATAGCTTGTCCTATATTTCAGTCTTCCCAATAATTTCACAACTTCATTTCTCAACCCATGGATTCCAACATCAAAGGCAGCTTTTTCACCTTCATCCTTGATTATCTGGTTTACTTCTTTTTTTGCTCTTTCAACCATTTCTTCAATTCTAGCTGGATGTATTCTTCCATCATTGATAAGCTTTTCAAGTGCTATTCTAGCCACTTCACGCCTTATTGGATCAAATCCTGAAATAACAACCGCTTCAGGAGTATCATCTATAATAAGATCTATTCCTGTTGCTGTTTCAAGGGCTCTGATATTTCTTCCTTCACGGCCGATTATCCTTCCCTTCATTTCATCATTAGGCAAATCCACTACTGATACAGTTGTTTCAGCAACATGATCTGCTGAACATTTCTGTATTGCATAACTTACAATTTCTCTTGCTTTTCTGTCCGCGTTCTCTTTAGCTTCTCTCTCAATATCCTTGACCATAATAGCTGCATCGTATTCTGCTTCTTTTTTTATGCCTTCTATCAATACAGTTTTTGCTTCTTCAGAAGTTAAACCGGATATTCTTTCCAGTTCCCTTTTTTGAGTCAATTCAAGTTCTTTGATTTCTTTTTCTTTAGAATCAATGTCCTTGTACATTCTGTTGATTTTTTCTTCTCTTTTTTCAATAGACTCATTTTTCTTTTCAAGGGTTTCTTCTTTTTTCACTAATCTTTTTTCTAGTTTTTGCAATTCAATTCTTCTGTCTTTGTTCTCTTTTTCTGCTTCATTTCTGATTTTGTGTATCTCATCTTTAGCTTCAAGTAAAGATTCCTTTTTCTTTGTTTCAGATGATTTAATACTATCTTCGATTATTCTTCTTGCTTCAGTTTCAGCACTTGCTATTTTCCTTTCGGCTACCATTTTTCTGATAAATATGCCAACCAACATTCCAACGGCAACGCCACCCAAAGCAAATATTACATTTTGTAACATTGGGTTACCTCCTGTTATTAAGTTATCAAGATTCAAATTTATTGATTTAACTATACTATAAGTTATCATTTGAGAAACTAGTATAATTTTATAGTTTTTTTATCTATGTGTCAAGACAATTGCATTAAAAAAAGAGCATTACTGCTCTTTTTCATTTTCTTCCTCTGGACTTTCTTTTATAAGATCATACTTTACTCTTAATTTCGTCTCTATTTCATTGCAAAGTTCTTTGTTGAGCTCCAAAAATTCCTTAGAATTCTCTCTTCCCTGACCAAGTCTTGTTTCATTGTAACTGTACCATGCACCGGCTTTTTTTACAATGTCGTTTTCAACTCCAAGGTCAAGAATACATCCTTCATTTGATATTCCCTTTCCATAGATAATATCAAACTCTGCGATTTTAAATGGAGGAGCAACCTTATTTTTTGCAACCTTTACTTTAGTCCTGTTACCAACCATATCCGTACCTTTTTTCAAGGTTTCTATTCTTCTTACATCCAGTCTAACAGATGCGTAAAATTTAAGAGCCCTACCTCCGGTAGTTGTTTCGGGACTTCCAAACATAACTCCAATTTTTTCTCTCAACTGATTTATGAAAATAACTATTGTATTTGATTTCTTTATGGCTCCTGCAAGCTTTCTTAATGCCTGTGACATAAGTCTTGCTTGTAGTCCCATATGGCTATCTCCCATTTCACCTTCAAGTTCAGCCCTTGGAACTAATGCTGCAACTGAATCCACTACAATAATATCCACTGCATTGCTTCGCACAAGAGCTTCTGTAATTTCCAGACCCTGTTCCCCGGTGTCAGGTTGTGATACAATCAATCCTTCGGTATTTACACCAAGATTTCTTGCATATAAAGGGTCAAGAGCATGTTCGGCATCTATAAATGCCGCTATGCCGCCCAGTTTTTGTGTTTCCGCCACAGCATGAAGTGCAACAGTTGTCTTACCTGAAGATTCAGGTCCATATATTTCAATTATCCTTCCTCTAGGTAATCCACCTATTCCCAATGCTATGTCAAGAGGGAGAGCACCTGTTGAAACGGATTCAACATTGAGTTTGCTGTTTTCTCCCAATCTCATTATTGATCCTTTACCATATTGTCTTTCAATCTGACTAATTGCCAGTTCTAAAGCTTTATCTTTTTCCATATAGATCACCCCGTCGTTTTTAGAACATTCGTTCTAGTTGAATTATAGAACATATTTTCGATTATGTCAAGTTTTATTTGAGTACGGTTTTATTTTGAATAATATAAATGTATCCTGACAGAAGCGTCAGTACAACAGTAAGAACTACCAATGGCAATACCAGAATATCTAAAAACAATAAAATCTCTGCATTAATTGCCAATATTAGAATTATTGTAGTCATCTGACAAATCGTTTTAAGCTTTCCCCAGTTATTTGCAGCAAGTGTTATACCCTTGTTTGCAGCCAAGGTCCTGAAGCCTGTTATTGAAAGTTCTCTAGCAATTATTATCATAACAACCCATGAATTCAATACTCCTATTTCAATAAAGCATACAAGAGATGAAATAACAAGAAGCTTGTCTGCCAGTGGGTCCATGAATTTTCC
>NZ_CEZJXU010000374.1:0-2619 GCF_983023055.1 Dethiosulfatibacter sp.
TTGCATCGTCAATATTCAAGGTGTTGAAAAAGGAAACAGGAGCAAAGGGCAAGGGCCTGTTCATGCCTATAAGAGCTGCAGTTACAGGTCAGATGCACGGACCGGATCTTGGCAAGACATTTGTTATTCTCGGCAAGGTATTGCTCCTTGAAAGAATAGACTATGTGATGGATGCTCTTAAATAGAAAGGTTGTGATTAGATGAGACTGTATAATACGCTTACAAGAAAAAAGGAAGAATTCATACCAATTGAAAAGGACAAGGTAAAGATATATGCATGCGGTCCTACTGTGTACAATTTCATTCACGTTGGAAATGCCAGACCGGCTGTGATTTTTGATACCCTTAGAAGGTACTTTAAATATAAGGGATATAATGTTAAATACGTAGTCAACTTTACAGACATTGACGACAAGCTTATAAACAAAGCCATTGAAGAAAATACAACTGTTAAGCAGTTGGCTGAAAGATACATAAAGGAATATGTTACAGATACAAAGGGACTCAACATCCTTGAAGATGAAACTCTCCATCCCAAAGCGACGGATTATATTGGCGGAATAATCAAGTTTATCAAGGGACTGGAAGAAAAGAGTTTTGCCTACAATGTGGAAGGCAATGTATATTTTGATACAACAAAGCTTAATGACTACGGCAAGCTTTCTAAGAAAAATCTTGATGACCTTATTTCAGGTGCCAGAGTTCAAGTAAACGACGAGAAGAAAACTACTTCCGACTTTGCATTGTGGAAAAAGGAAAAACCGGGAGAACCTTCGTGGGGAAGTCCATGGGGAAAAGGAAGACCGGGATGGCATATTGAGTGTTCAGCAATGGCCAAGGAACTTCTTGGTGATACAATAGACATACATGCAGGGGGAGAGGACCTTCAATTCCCTCACCACGAAAATGAGATTGCTCAGAGTGAATCATTGACTGGAAAGCCCTTTGCAAGGTACTGGCTCCACAACGGAATGATAAACATCGAAAACCAGAAGATGAGCAAGTCCCTAAATAATTTTTTTACGGTAAGGGATGTCAGCAAGGAATATGACCTTGAGATATTGAGATTCTTCATAATTTCAGGACACTATAGAAAGCCTATCAACTACAGCAGGGAAACAATCCACCAGGCGGATGCATCGCTTCAAAGGCTTTACAACAGCAAGAGAAATCTGAAGTTTTACATGGAAAACAATCCTCCTGGAGATATTGAAGAAACGGTAAAGATGAAGATGATTGGATTCAAGAATCAGTTTGAAGATGCAATGGATGACGATATTAATACAGCTGATGCTGTAACTGTTCTCTTTGAAATTGCCAAATTTGTGAATTCAACCTTTGATGAATTTACTTCAAGGGAATCGGCGGAGTTTGTCAATGAAAAATATATTGAGCTTGCAGACGTTCTAGGAATACTTTACAAGGATGTACAAGACGAAGTATCGGAAGAAGCCATGGAACTTATAAACAAGAGAATAGAAGCTAGAAAAAACAAGGATTTTAAACTTGCGGACCAGTTGAGGGATGAACTCCTTGAAATTGGTGTTGAGGTTGAAGATACAAGAGACGGAGTCAAATGGAAAAAAATATAATAAAAAGAGATCCCAAGCTCATGTCTCCCTTGCAGCTTGCCTATATAGGCGATGTTGTATACGAACTATATGTGAGGTCCTTTCTTGTGGAAACTACGGACTTGAACGTAAACCAGCTTCATAAAAACGCTGTGAGATTCGTAAGGGCGGAAGCCCAGGCGGAAGTTATGAAGGAAATAATGAATATTTTGACTGAAGAGGAAATCAGAATGTTCAAAAGAGGAAGAAATGCTAAAAGCAGTTCTGTTCCCAAAAATGCAAAACTAATAGATTACAAACATGCAACAGGATTTGAGTCTTTGTTGGGATATTTGTATATACTAAACCGAAAAGAAAGAATAGATGAACTGTTCGAAATTGCGAAACAGTTTATTAAGAGGTAGCCATGAGGTTAATAATAGGAAAAAATCCAGTTCTGGAAGCGATTAACAGCGACAAGAAGATAGAAAGAATTTATGTCCTTAGAAAAGACGGTAAAAACAACAACAGCAACATAATAGCCCTTGCAAAGGAAAAAAATATAATCATCAATGAAGTGGACAAGGCAAAGATGGATTCCATGTCTACAGGAGGAAGCCATCAGGGTGTGGCTGCTGAACTTGAGGATTTTAAATACAGTACAATGGACGATGTCATTGAAGCTGCAAAGGCTAAGAAACAAAAGCCTTTCATTGTTATGCTCGATGGAATAACAGATGTGCACAATCTTGGAGCCATAATTAGAAGCGCCGAATGTGCTGGAGTACATGGTGTTGTAATTCCTGAAAGAAGGTCGGCACAGATTACTGATACTACATCAAAGACTTCTGCAGGGGCCCTTGAATACATGAACATAGTCAAGGTGAAAAACATAAACACAGCCATCAAGGACCTTAAGGACAAGGGTTTTTGGATATATGGTGCAGACATGAATGGAGACAAGCATTATTATGAAGAAAAATACGATGCAGCCACAGTCCTTGTCATAGGAAGCGAAGGTAAGGGGATAAGCAGGCTTGTAAGAGATAATTGCGACGTCGTTATAGAT
>NZ_CEZJXU010000375.1:0-2615 GCF_983023055.1 Dethiosulfatibacter sp.
TATTGTTGAATTGGTGTTGCACAAAGACTTGTATGAACTGAAACTATAATACCTGTTGATGCACAACATTTTGATAATTCTTCCACACATTGTACATAACTTAATGTATCCATTCCAGCTCCACCCAATTCTTCAGGGAATGGAATTCCAAACAAACCCATCTCAGCCATTTTTTCTACATTTTCTTTTGGAAAACGCATGGTTTCATCAATTTCTTTTGCAATTGGTTTTACTTCATTCTCCGCAAAATCACGATACATCTCTTGTAATTGTTGATGCTCTTCACTAATTTTAAAATCCATATTAATTACCTACCTCTTTTATATTAATTATTAAAACCTATTGTTTCACATACTTTACCTGGATTCATAATAGAATTCGGGTCAAACACTTTTTTAATACCTTTCATTAAGTTCATGTTTATTTCTCCAACGCTATCTACTAAATAGCTAACCTTTCCACTACCAATTCCATGTTCTCCTGACACAAGGCCACCACATCTTATTGCTTCTGGATAGATAATATCGAAGAATTTTTCAACTCTTGATTTAAATTCTTCTTCTTCTAAATCATTACTGCATTGGTATATATGAAGATTTCCATCTCCTGCATGTCCAAAACTCTTAATAGTCAGTCCATACTCTTTACCAGCATTTTCTACAAATTCAAGATAAGAAGCAATCTTATTTACAGGAACTACAACATCACATTCATCTAATAATTTAGTTTCTGCCATAATTGCCTCTAAGAAACTAGAACGTGCTGCCCATGCATCTCTCATCTTTGCAGGTGTATCGGCTACAAGAACATCTATTGCTCCTTCTTCCAATGCTATTTCAGCAGCTTGCTCAATGAGGTTATTTAACTCATCTTCGCTGCTAGCATCTAGAGTAACAAGCAAATAAGCATTTGCTGTTGTTCCATCAAGTTCTTGTGGGAATACACTTTTTCCAATAAATCTTTCACTAGCAAGAACAATTTCTCTTTCCATAAATTCTAATGCTTGTGGATTTATATTTGCCATTTTAATTTTAGGAACAGTAGAAATACAATCATTTAAATTTTCATAAGGAATAATCAAACTAGCAACTTCCTTTGGTGCTGGCATAGTTTTTAAAGTAAGTTCTGTAATAACTCCAAGTGTACCTTCGGAACCAACCATTAAATCTACAAGACTATAACCTGAACTTGTTTTTGATACTGTAGCTCCAAAGTTAGTGATTTCTCCTGTTGGAAGAACCACTGTCATTGCACGTACATATTCACGTGTTGCACCATACTTAACAGCTCTCATTCCACCAGCATAATAACCCTTGTTTTATACAATCCTCTGCAAGATCATTTAACGTAACACCAGGTTGAACATGAACAACAAAGTTCTCTAAATCATAAGAGAGTATTTTATTCATCTTTGTAAGATCAATTAAAACACCACCTAAAAGTGGAACTGCTCCCCCTACAAGTCCTGATCCTGATCCTCTTGGAGTTACTGGTATCTTATTTTCATTACAAATTTTTACTACTGCAGCAACTTCCTCTGTAGAATGTGCCATCAACACGACTTCCGGAGCCGCCTTTCCATAAATAGGCATTTCGTCGTGAGAATAATCTTCGTTGATATCATCACCTGTTAAAATATGTCCAGGAGCTGCCTCCTGTAATTTTAAAATCAATTCTTCCGTCAATTTATTATACTCAGCCATAATAATCCTCGCTTTATAATTTTTTATAGAATCCATTGTACCTTTACGTAAATGAAATTATACGTAATTTTATTTTAGTTCCTAACTTAAGAAATATAGAAACCCTTACTCTGCTTTTGCTTTCTTCATTTCCTCAATCATAACTGGAAGAATCTCAGTTACATTTCCAACAATACTTAGATTGGAGATTTCAAAAATTGGAGCATCTTCATCTTTGTTAATTGCCACAATATAATTTGACCCTGACATTCCAGATGTATGTTGTGTTGCTCCTGAAATACCACATGCAATATAAAGTTTTGGTGCTACAATCTTTCCTGACTGCCCAACTTGGTGAGCACGAGAAATCCATCCGTCTTCAATCGGTGGTCTTGTTGCACCAACTACGCCACCAAGTACACGTGCTAATTCTTTAACAAGTTCGAAATTTTCTGCACTTCCCATTCCACGTCCACCAGAAACAATAACTTCTGCTTCTTCTAAATTAACAGATTCAGAAATTTCTTTTACCATATCAACAATATTTGCCTTAACAGCATCATCTGGAATTTCTATATTCTTCTCTGTAACACCTGCCTTTGAAGCAGCCTCTGGCTTTGAAAAACTTCCATTTCTAATTGTAGCTACGGCTGTGCCTTCTACTTCAATATTTTCTAGAATTGTACCACCATAAGCTGGTCTAGTATATATAACTTTACCATCAGTTTTACTGATTCCTGTTACATCACTTACACATCCTAAACTCATACGTCCTGCAATACGTGGTGCAATATCTTTAGCCAATGCTGTATTTGCTAATAGAATAATATCAGGATTTTGTTCTTTAACAGTTTGCGCTAATGCTTCTGTCAAAGTATCACAGTCTGTAGGAGTATCTGTGAAAACAACTGGAATTCCTAAAGAAGCTACTGT
>NZ_CEZJXU010000376.1:0-2601 GCF_983023055.1 Dethiosulfatibacter sp.
TGGTAGTTATGCTACAACAATTGGACTAGGAACGCCTGTAATGGCAAGGGTTTTGAAACATCTATTCGGTTTTGAGGATACTTTCTTCTTAAGGGCTTCAATACTTGTGTTGTTGTGTGTGTTCTTCACAATGAGTGTATACAAGGGTATTGAAAAAGGTATTCAGATAATTAGTAATTGGAATATTAAAATTGCAATTGGACTATTTGCATTTATTTTCCTTGTAGGACCTAAAGCTTTTATGTTGGATACATTTGTTCAAGCAATAGGAATTAACCTGTCACATTTTATAGAGATGAGTTTCTATACAGATTCAATTGGCAAGGGTGGTTTCCCTCAGGGATGGACAATTTTCTACTGGGCATGGTGGATAGCAATGGCACCTTTCATGGGTTTATGGGTTGCTAGAATATCCAAAGGTAGAACAATCAGACAGCTTGTAATTGCTGAATGTTTCTGGGGAGCCATGGGTTGCTGGATATCATTCAATACGCTTGGAAGTTTCGGCATGAGTCTTGAACTGGAAGGTACTGTGAATCTATCTCAGGTTTTAGCTGAATCAGGTAAGGCAGAGGCAATAATAACAATGCTTCAGCATCTACCGATGAGCTATGTTGTTATTTTTGTTTTCGGTTTGTTGCTGTTCATGAATTTGATTACAGCATGTGACTCTACAGCGTATGTATTGGCACAGACGGCTTCTAAAAACCTAAAGTCAGGCGACGATCCGCACAAGTTCTACAGAGTCTTCTGGGCTATATGCCTTGTTGCAATTCCAATGGCATTGATGAGTTTGGAATATACGATTGAAGGATTAAATACTATGGTTCCTCTTCAGGTTGCTTCTGTGGTATCCTGTCTGCCTGTACTTATAGTTCTTGGCTTGATGATAGCTTCATTTCTTAAATGGATTAAAGAAGATATTGCTAATGGTAGTCTGCCAATTGATGAAAAGCATAGATCTAGATGGCCTGAATTAGCAGTAAATAGAAAAAAAACAGAATCAGCTTAATCTAAAAATCCATAAAAGGGTTCTTTTGAACTCTTTTATGGATATAATTGTTTAAATAAATGAGTTTTCAAGCACTAGCTGAAAATATCATTATAGGAAAAAATAATATAATGAGGTTTAGAGATGAATTCAAGAGAAAGAGTATTAACGGCTTTAAACGGTGGCATTCCCGACAGAGTGCCTTTTGTAGATTTCGTAGATGAGAAAATAAAGAAGATCGTCATGGGTAAGGATACTTTTACGGAGATAGAATTTGCAAAAAAATTCGGATTGGATGCTGTTACAATGCCTGGAATATATGGTGACTACAGTGCACCGGTTTTTTGTGAAATGCCGGAAGGTGTTAATGACAGGCATTTTGCCGGTGATGGTCTCATTAAAAACGAATCAGATCTTGATAAGATGATTTTCCCGGATCCTAGAGATGAAAGGTTTTACGAGCCTGCAAAAAGATTCATAGAAGAGTGCAGCAATGAAGATATTGCAGTGTTTTTTGGACTTGTACCAGGAACTTATGCTACAATATTTTCAATGGGAATGGTTGATTTTTCCTATGCCTTAATGGATAAGCCTAAATTAATAGAGAAAATTCATGAAAGATATATAGAGTGGAATATTGAGGTTATTGAAAGGCTTCAGAAAATTGGTGGAATAGATTTCTTTGCGGTATATGATGATATGGCGTTTAATACAGGACCAATGATGTCACCTAAAACATTCAGGGAGATTTTTGTTCCGAGATACAAGGAACTTGCGGATACCTTCAAGGTACCTTGGGCATTCCACAGTGACGGAAATCTTTCAGTATTAATGGAGGATATTTTATCACTAGGTATGAATTGTATAAATCCTATAGATCCTTCGGGAATGGACATCAACAAGGTCAAGGAACAATATGGCGACAGGGTCTGTCTTTGGGGAAACATTGACTTGAGACATACATTGACTAGAGGAACAGTAGAAGAAGTGGAAGCTGAAGTGAAGGATAGGATAATCAATATAGGGAAAGATGGAGGATACATTCTGTCAAGTGCCAATATGGTAACAGACTATTGTAAACCGGAAAATTTTATTGCCATGGCAGAAGCAGTTAAAAAATACGGCAAGTATCCACTTAAATGAGAATGAGAGAAGAATATATAAGTTAGAACTGTTGAAATCCATATGGCTTTAACTGTAAATATAAAAATAAAAATAGTAAATATTCATGGAGGGATATAAGATGAGTGTTGATTTATCATTAGATGTTGCGTCAAGTTTGGTTAGGGATACATATTTGCCAAGGTTTTTTAAGGCAAAGCAGATATTTCCACGACCCAAAATTGAAAAGACCGACATTCCTGAAGTAATAGTAAAAGAGATGTCAAAACCTGAAATATTGTCTAAAATAAAGCCGGGTATGCGAATTGCCATAACCTGTGGAAGCAGAGGAGTAGCCAGCTATGTTATAACAGTTAAAACATTGGTTGCTTTTTTGAAAGACAAAGGAGCAGAGCCATTTATAGTTCCGGCTATGGGAAGCCATGGAGGCGCAAATGCAGAAAATCAGACGGACATTCTAAATCATTATGGAATAACAGAGGAAAGTG
>NZ_CEZJXU010000377.1:0-2598 GCF_983023055.1 Dethiosulfatibacter sp.
GCTTCCCACTTGCATCCTCTTACGTCAAGAAATTCAAGAAGTGCATTGATGCTCAAGTTTATAGATGTAACAGTATTGTATTTTGAAGGATAAAGCTCAACAATTTTATCTCTTAGATTGTTCAAGTCATGAAGATCGCCTGTATAGCAGACCGAAAGAATATCGTCATCACAGTATTCTTTGAAGTTCATTCTTCTGAATCTTCTTTCAGCCTTGCACATGTACCCGTTGTATGCTGAAAAATCATGTTTGTGTTCTATGACTATGTCGAAATCATCCTCAAACTTATCTACATAGACAATTGGATGCAAATCATATTCTCTTGATTTTTCAACTAGCTTCTGGAAATCATCATTTTTGATATAGTTAAAATCAATACGTACATGATTCAATCTATTCCTCGTAACAGAACCGTTGTTTGATATGATATCAAACTCAAAATCAAGGTTTTCTGTCAACTTGATTGCATCGAAATGACTCCTTCCAGTTGCTATTACTATTTCAATACTACTGTTTTTAAGTTTTTTTAAATAATCAGCTGTTCTTAAATCAATTTTCTTTTCTCTGTTCAGAAGTGTTCCGTCCAGATCCAGTGCAATCAATTCAAATTTCATATTATCACCGGCTATTTTCTTTTTCTTGTCAGCTCAGCGCTAACGCTTCTTCCTTTTATCTTAACATTTTTCATTTTATCAAGTATATTTTTTCTTTCAGCCTTCACTACATTGAAGAATGAAAAAGTCTCATAAATATCAATTTTACCTACCTCAGCTGATGAAATCTTGCATTCTCCAGCTACTGCTCCAAGAATATCGCTTTCTCTAGCTTTATCCTTCTTGCCGACTTGTATATAATATCTATCGTAATCATCAGGGTTTGACTGATTTCTCTTACCTTTACCTTTTCCTTTTCCTTTTCCTTTTGAATTAGAAGATTTCTTTCTAAATTCATCATTGAGGTCTTCTTCGTAAGCAGCCGCTTTGAAGTTGTTATTCATCATGATAAGTGCCTTTACAGCATCTTCCATATTTATTTCAGCTTCATTAAACATTCCTAGCAATCCATCAACTTCAGTCAAATCTTCGTTATTTATGTAATCTAAAACTGTATTAACAAGTTTTTCTTTTTTTACATCAAGAACTCTCTCTGCAGTAGGAATATTTCTCTTTCTTATTTCCTTTTTTGTGTACCTTTCAATACTTTTAATTCTTTCTAGATCTCTGTATGATGAAAGAGTAAAGGAATAACCCTGTTTTCCAGCCCTACCAGTACGTCCTACCCTATGAACATAATAGTCCTCTTTTTCAGGTACGTCATAATTTATTACAGCTTCAACATTCTTTATATCCAAGCCTCTTGCCGCAACATCAGTAGCAATAAGTACGTCTATGACGCCATTGTTGAACTTGCTTAGAACATCCATTCTCGTAGTCTGCTTTATATCTCCATGGATTTTATCACAGTTGTATCCCTTTTCCATCATCTGCCCTGCTACTTCGTCAACCATTCGCTTGGTATTGCAGAAAACAAGTGCCAGCTTAGGAGAGTAAATACTCAGAATCCTTTCCAATGCTTCAACCTTCTTTGAATGTTTAACTATATAATAACTTTGGTTGATTGTACTTGATGTTACTTCATCTGTAACAGTTTTTATAAAAACAGGGTCATTTTGATATTTATTCTTAAGGTTTCTTACTTCCTTGGGTATTGTTGCCGAGAAGAAAAGCATCTGAATGTCTTCATTGGCACTTTCAAGGATTGTCTCAATATCCTCTCTGAAACCCATTTTCAGCATTTCATCCGCCTCATCAAGTATTACAGTCTTGATATTGCTAAATGATATTACCTTTCTTTTGATCAAATCTATTGTTCTTCCCGGAGTACCAACTATTATATGGCTTCCCCTTCTGATTTTCTTTATTTGGTCAACAACAGGAGCACCACCATACACGGCAGTGGATCTTATGTTCATATGTGCAGTTATGTTTTTGATTTCCTTTTTCACCTGTACTGCCAGTTCTCTTGTAGGGCAAAGAACTAAACACTGTGGCTTGTTTATGCTTGTATCTATATTGTTTACTACTGGAATGGCAAAAGCTGCCGTTTTTCCAGTACCTGTATGAGCCTGGCCTATTACATCCTTGCCTTCACTTATTGGTCCCATAACTTCTATCTGTATCGGAGTTAATCTTTCAAACCCCATGTCTTCTAAACCTTTAATTAATTCTTTTTTTACTTGTAATTCTTGTATTAACATTATCTCATCCTTTTTTGTTTAATCGTACCATTATATCATTAACTAAATAATAAGCAAGAATTATTTATATTAATTTAAAAGGAGTCATACACTTTTCATATATGACTCCACTATCAACAACTTTATTCTATTTAATTTTCTTCAGAATACTCTTTAAAAGATTGAATGTCCTCTCTGTAGATGAAATGCTGAGATGCTCGCCGGGTGTATGAATGTCATACATTTCAGGTCCAAAAGATACCGCATCCATTTCTGGAATCTTCTCAATGAAGAAACCGCATTCCAGTCCTGCATGAATGGCCATAACCTCAGCCTCAGTTCCATATTCTTCCTTGTAAACA
>NZ_CEZJXU010000378.1:0-2591 GCF_983023055.1 Dethiosulfatibacter sp.
TCATCGCAAGCGGTGAAGATATAAACATAATATACGATATTATAGCTGGAAAGGACATCGGAACATTTTTCAGCACAAAAGGAAAGGATGAATAAAATGTCTGAACTTACTATTAAAGGAAAAAACAGCAAATCAGCATCCGCAGTTTTAGCAAAACTTAAAACTACAGGAAAAAACAAGGTCCTCCTAAAAGTGGCGGAAAACCTTGTGAAAAACAGCAGCTATATACTTGAAAAAAATGATATTGATATCCAAAATGCAAGAAAAGCTGAAATAAAAGAATCACTTATAGACAGGCTTCTTCTAACAGAAGATAGGATTGAAGGAATGGCTTCCGGCCTGGTTCAGATATCAGATCTTGAAGATCCAATAGGTGAAGTTTTATATATGAAAGAAAGACCCAACGGACTTAAGATAGGGAAAAAAAGAGTTCCCTTTGGAGTAATAGGAATTATCTATGAATCTAGACCAAATGTTACAATAGATGCTTTTGGACTTTGCTTCAAAACAAGTAATGCTGTTATACTTAGAGGTGGAAAAGAAGCCATCAATTCAAATATTGCACTGGTTGAAATAGTGCAAAGCACCCTAGAAGAAATGGACCTACCAAGAGAAATAATACAAATCGTTGAGGACACTTCAAGAGAGACAGCAAATGAAATGATGAAACTTAATGACTATCTTGACCTTCTTATCCCAAGAGGAGGAGCAGGACTAATCCAGGCAGTTGTAAACAACAGTACCGTACCAGTTATTGAAACAGGAATCGGAAACTGCCACGTCTATGTAGACAAGAGTGCAGATCTGGAAATGGCTGTAAAAATAGCAGATAATTCAAAGACTCATAGAACTGGCGTCTGTAACGCCTGTGAAAAGCTTCTTGTTCACAAAGATATCGCAGACGAATTTCTTCCAAAGATTTTCAAAGTATACAATTCAAAGGGCGTTGAAATAAGAGGAAATAATGAGTTAAAACCATTCTCCGACAAGATTGTAGATGCAACTGATGAAGACTGGTCTACTGAATACCTAGACATGATAATAGGTGTGAAGATTGTAGATTCACTGGAAGATGCAATTAGTCATATAAACATCTATGGAACAGGCCATTCCGAAGCAATAGTAACGGACAGCTATTCAAATTCACAGAAATTTCTGGATGAAGTCGATGCTGCCGCAGTATATGTTAATGCATCCACAAGATTTACTGACGGAGAGGAATTCGGCTTTGGAGCTGAAATAGGAATTAGTACACAAAAACTTCACGCTAGAGGTCCAATGGGACTTGAAGAACTGACTTCCACAAAATATATAATATTTGGAAGCGGACAGATAAGATAAGAAATAAATTATTGTAACACTTCATTTAAACAAAAAAAGCAACAGTCACAGGACTATTCCCTTGGACTGATGCTTTTTATTTATTGAATTGTATTTATTTTGCAAGCTTTATGGCAGTACCATAAGCGAGGATTTCAGCTGCGCCCTGCATTACTGCAGAAGTAGAAAACCTTATATTAATTACTGCATCTGCACCAAGGGACTCTGCCTGCTTTGTCATCTTGGCCAAGGCTATGCTCCTTGCCTCTTCAAGCATTTCAGCGTATTCCTTCATTTCTCCACCTACAAGCATCCTAAGACCCGACACTATATCCTTGCCCACATGCTTTGCTCGTATAGTACTTCCCTTTACCAGTCCAAGGACCTCTGTAATTTCTTTTCCAGGAATATTATCTGTATTTATCAATATCATCTTTTTCCTCCCTGTATACCTTTATTCTTTCTTGAATAATCATAACTACTATTACAATTGCGAGAATGAAGCAGACCAGAAACATGACATAAAAAACGGTGTCCAAGTCAAAGAAAACCTTCCAGGGCGACATGAATACAATTATATAAAAAGCTATGAAAATTAGTGCAATCAGCAAACCGAGCGTTGATTTCATGATCATACCTCCTTCTTTAATTATACCTTGAAATAAACAACCATTCAACTCAGTCCATGAGATATATCCCCGTTCAAATGTCGTCCCTAAAAAAAATCTATGAATCTATCTTAAAACTCTTGACTTTTTGGCTATTTGTAATTATTATATATTTGTAATCATTACAAATCAAACTTAAAACAACGGAGGATATCAATATGAAATTTGTATGTACAGTATGCGGTTATGTTCATGAGGGAGAAGCTCCACCAGCTGAATGTCCTGTTTGTAAAGTAGGACCAGATAAATTTATTGAAAAGCAAGAAGATGAAAGTTTTGCTGATGAGCATATAATAGGAATAGCTAAAGACGTAGATCCTAGAATAGTAGAAGGTTTAAAACAAAACTTCATGGGTGAATGTACAGAAGTTGGAATGTACCTCGCCATGAGCAGACAAGCTGATAGAGAAGGATATCCTGAAATTGCAGAAGCATTCAAAAGATATGCTTTTGAAGAAGCAGATCATGCTGCAAGGTTTGCAGAACTTCTAGGCGAGGTAGTTACAGACTCTACAAAGAAAAACCTTGAAATGAGAGCTGATGCTGAGCATGGAGCATGTGCTGGTAAAAAAGACCTAGCTACTTTGGCTAAGCAACTTAATC
>NZ_CEZJXU010000379.1:0-2590 GCF_983023055.1 Dethiosulfatibacter sp.
AAAATGGATATATGAAAGTAATAATTACAGGAATATAGCAGAGAAAAGCATAAGGTATGTAATCAAGGGTAGTCAGAAGTGCTAAAATTGTTACTAATATGATTGCGTATGTGAGATTTAAGTCATTTCCTTTCTGCATAGCAATTCTCCGGACATGTTTTTTATTTGATTTTACTACAAGTGTAGTTCTACAGCATTAGGAAGGACTATTAAAAGTTAATTATTTAATGAATATGATATAATCAATATACAGTGAATGTTAAAAATATGAGCGGAATTTCAAAAAAAATTAAAATGGATTGTATTTGAAATATAAGAACAAAGGAGACTATACTATTGAATATTATGAAGTGGCTTCTTCAGGGAGATATTGCTCTAAGATATCAAGTTACAAGAGACTTAATGAATAAAGATGATACGGAGTTGAAATCAAGGATATCTAAAGAGGGCTTTGGCAGGAAATTCCTCGATTTACAGAAGGAAAACGGACACTGGGGAAGGGGATTCTACCAGCCCAAATGGATAAGCACACATTATTCTCTTTTGGAACTAAAACATCTTAATGGTATCAAGACTGATGGCATTAAAAAAGCGATAAGTATCATTTTAAAGGAGAATATAGAAGAAGAAGACGGAGGAGTAAATCCCTCTAGGTCAATCCCCAAAAGCGACGTATGTGTAAATGGTATGGCTCTAGATTATATGTGCTGGTTTGAGGCAGATGAAGAAAAACTTGAAACTATTGTTGATTTTATCATAAATCAACATATGTCTGATGGAGGATTTAATTGCAGACTTAACTATTCCGGTGCTATTCATAGTTCACTTCACTCAACCTTGTCAGTACTTGAAGGAATAAGAACTTATGCAGATAAGGGATACACTTACAGACTTCAGGAACTTCTTGAAATAGAAAAGAAGGGAATTGAATTCATATTGGAACATAGGCTTTACAAGTCAGATAAAACAGGTGAAATAATAAGTAAAAGCTTTCTTATGTTGTCTTATCCCTCAAGGTGGAGATATGATATTTTAAGAGCATTGGTGTATTTTGAAAGAGCAGGAATTACATATGATGAAAGGATGGATGATGCACTTGATGTACTCATTTCAAAAGGTCGAAAAAACGGAACCTGGCCTGTCCAGGCTAAGCATCCCGGAGAAGTCCATTTTGATATGGAAAAGACTGGGAGCGACAGCCGATGGAACACATTGAGAGCCCTAATGGTGTTAGGTAAATATAGGAAAGACTATCTCATGAATTCAGTACTTGAGAAGCTGTCACGTGAGTTTGAGAAGGAGAAAGTGAAATACGGAATCGGAGCATCACTTCTATTGAAGGCCTGGGGTCTGTTTGATGTTGCCAATGATATTGACATAATAGTTTCTTATGATGACAGGGAAGGGGCAATAAAGGTTCTCGAAGAACTGGGTGTAGAAAAGGATAAGAAGAATCTGGAGCTCTATGGTACGGAATTCTTTAAAACCTATAGTATTGACGGTGTAGACATAGACATAATGTCTAACTTTACCATAAAAACAGACGAAGGAGAATATACCTATCCATTTGAAGACGACAGTATTTTAAGAATGAAGGTCCTTGACTGTGAAGATATTCCAACAATGTCTTTAGAGAATTGGTTTGTTGTCTACAGCCTCATAAGGAGGGATGAAAAGGCTGAAAAAATCAGAAGCTTCTTAAATGAAACTGGTTTTGAAAGGAAATTAATTGAAGCAGCCTTAGAAAAACAGCTCAATAAGAATACAAGGAAAAAGATAACAGGACTGTTGGCAAGCCAATAATTATATTGAAATTATTGAATTTTAATTCTATAATTAGTCTATGTGATAAAATAATATAATTTACGCAGAGACGTTTTATGGAGGCAATTATGGAATATACAAGTGTACTTTTGTCTAAAAAGGACAAAATCGGATATGTAACCTTGAACAGGCCTGAGAATAACAATACTTTCAACATACCTTTGGCAATTGAACTTAATGAAGCTTTAGTGGAATTGGAAAAGGATGATGATGTGAATGTAATAGTCATTGATGCCAATGGTAAGAATTTCTGTACAGGAATAGAAGTTGACTATGTAGATGGTAAGCCATTTAATGATTATATCCAATGGATAGGATTTATGGAGAAAATGAATCTTACAATTGCAGAGATGGGCAAGCCTGTCATTGCATCTGTCAAGAATGTTGCAGTGGCAAACGGAATCGGTCTTGTTGCAGCCTGCGACCTTGCAATAGCAGCTGAAAACGCAAGATTTGGAGCAACTGCAGTAAATGTGGGACTTTTCTGCATGGGACCTGCAGTGCCTCTTCTGAAAAGTCTTGGAAGGAAGAAGACACTTGAACTTATAATGACAGGTGATATGATAGGTGCAGTTGAAGCTGAAAGACTCGGCCTTGTAAACAAGGTAGTTCCAAACGACAAGCTTGAAGAGGAAACATATGCATTTGCCAAAAAACTTGCAGACAAGAGTCCCCTTGCGATGCAGCTTGGAAAAGAATCTTTCTACAAAATGGAGGACCTTGACTACAGAAGTGCTATGGAACTTACAAATAATCATTTTGCTGC
>NZ_CEZJXU010000380.1:0-282 GCF_983023055.1 Dethiosulfatibacter sp.
GAATGACAATGCCTCGCTATCCTGGAGTTTCAAACCTTTTCCAAGAAGATGTTCCGGATTATCTTGGTATAATAAACGAATTCACATCAAAAGAATGGAACCAGAAGTACATGAACAGGTATTACTTCACAGGCATCAGCGATTTGAGCTATTCGTCCTTGAACTATGATATAGAATCTACTGTATCACAGATGGAAAACATGCCCTTGTGGAAAAAATACTATGACATACCTTTCGAGGATATAAAGGAAATTCAAATGCCTTGCATAAACATAGGACCAT
>NZ_CEZJXU010000380.1:292-2581 GCF_983023055.1 Dethiosulfatibacter sp.
AGTCTACAAAGAGGATCTGTTTGAGAGGACACCAAGAATCATTGAACATGTTATTGATTATATCTTTAGAGACTAAAATGATTCTATAACCGAATATTTACAAAACAGCGGCATATAGTATATTACATAATTGAAGCTAGAGCTAATTATAATAAACCAAGGAATTATTAAACTAAGAAATTATTAAACCAAGAAACATAGGGTACGTGACCTTTTGTATATATCCGGGCAGGTGATTTTATTTGAAATTATTGGACCGGAACAGGAATTATAAATAAGAGGAGGATTAATATGGCTTTAATGGAAAAAATAGTATGGGAATATTTGTGGGGAATGCCCCTTGTACTGACAATTTTATTTATAGGTATATTTTTTACTGTGAAATCAGGATTTTTTCAATTTAGATTTATACCACATATTTTTAAAACATCTTTAGGAAGGTTGTTTGGTAAGGATACTGAAGGTGAAGAGGGAACACTAAGTTCATTGGAAGCACTTAGTATTGCTGCAGGAGCAACAGTAGGAGTTGGAAACATTGGTGGAGTTGCTACGGCAATAGCTGTTGGAGGACCTGGAGCAGTATTCTGGCTTATAATAGCAGGAATTTTTGGACAAGTAATAAAGATGGCAGAGGTTTCACTGGCAGTATATTTCAGAAACACGCAGGAAGACGGACATACCTACGGTGGACCTACATATTATATAAGCAAGGGACTTGGCAAGGAAAGAGGCTGGAAGGTTATACCAAAGGTACTTGCCTTCATATTTATCTTCGGATTTGGAGTTGGATTTTTCCTTACAATGCAGAACTATACAGTATCTGAAGCAGTAGCATCTACATTTGATATTAATATGATTCTTGTAAGCGTTGTTTATACAGTTCTTCTTTATCTAATGATAAGCGGAGGACTTCCATCATTGGGAAAAATTGCTTCTAAGATAGTTCCATTTATGATCCTGTTCTACCTTGCAAGCGGGTTGTTTGTAATTATTAAGAATGCTTCAGTTCTTCCTCATGCATTCAGTTTGATTATGGGAGGAGCATTTACTGGCTCAGCTGCCTTTGGCGGATTTGCTGGAGCTGCATTTACACAGGTAATAAAGATAGGTATGTCTAGAGCGGTTTATTCAAATGAAGCTGGTTGGGGATCATCTCCAATGATTCATGCATCAGCAAAAACAGACCATCCTATAAGACAGGGAATCCTTGGAATATTTGAAGTTTTCCTTGATACAATCGTAATTTGTACAATAACTTCGCTTGTAATTATAGTAACAGGTGAGTGGTCTTCAGGACTCTCAGGTGCGGAGCTTACACTAAGCGCCTTTGAAACTGGAATAGGAAGTTTTGGAAGGATAATCCTTGCAGGAGGAGTACTTCTTTTCGGAATCACAACATCATCAGGTCTATATGCACAGATTGAAGTTCTTGTTAGATATCTTCTAGGAGAAGAAAACAGCAAGAACAAGATAATACTTGATATCTACAAGTGGTCGTATCCAATACCGGGATTGCTTCTAGTTATAGTGGCAGTAGTAAAGGAAATGCCTGGAACAACAGTATGGCTCTTTGCGGATATGTCTACAGCATTGCCTATATTTGCGAACTTGTTGGCCTTACTTCTTTTAAGCGGAACCTTCGGGAAGCTTTTGAATGATTATAAGGCAAGGTATTTGGGAATAGGTGAAGTTGATCCTGATTTCAAAGTGTTCTATGAGAAGAATGGTAAGGAGAAGGTATCAAATTCCTAATAAAATTAGGTAATTAAAAATAAAAGTAATAAAAGTTTAGGAGGCTAATATGTTTAAAAATTTTGTAGTAAGAAGACCAGGAAAGAGCGTAGCTGATGGACAGACAACATCTGACATTGGAGTGCCTGTATTTGAAAAGGCATTCAAGCAGCATGAGAATTATATAGAGGCTTGTAGAGCATGCGGAGTAGAAGTAAAGGTAATGGAAGCTGACGAAGAGTATCCAGATGCTTGCTTTGTTGAAGATCCAGCTGTTGTAACTGATAGAATGGCAATTGTTACAAATCCAGGAGTTGACACTAGACAAGGTGAAGAAATAAAAGTTAAAGAGGCACTTTCTGAATTTTTCGATAATTTTGACCATATACAATCTCCAGGACATCTTGAAGGTGGAGATGTAATGCAGATTGAAGACCATTTCTACATAGGACTTTCAAAGAGAACTAATGAAGAAGGGGCAAGACAGTTCATAGAAATTGTTGAGAAGCATGGATATACAGGATCTGTTGTACCACTTAAGGAGATGTTCCACCTTAA
>NZ_CEZJXU010000381.1:0-2578 GCF_983023055.1 Dethiosulfatibacter sp.
ATATGACCGTTGGCATGGTAATTGCATTAGTATAGATTAGATCTTATTAGGAGGAAGTATGAGAATTGAAGAGCATCCTATTTTAAACTTTGAAAGAGGGAAAAAAATAAATTTTGTATTCAACGGTGAAAAAATGGAAGGTTTTGAGGGAGAAACTGTTGCGGCAGCACTTCATGCATCAAATGTAAAGGTTTTGGGCGAGAGCATCTTCAAGCACAGACCAAGGGGATTCTACTGTGCAATAGGTAACTGCTCATCTTGTCTTATGGTTGTAAATGGAAAATCCAATGTAAAAACCTGTGTTACTCAACTTAAAGATGGAATGATAGTTGAAACGCAAAGAGGCAAAGGAGGCTTGGAATGAAAAGAACTGAAATAGCAATTGTAGGAGGAGGTCCAGCAGGACTTTGTGCAGCAATTAGTGCGGCTTCTTCCGGTGCCAAGGTAACCGTTATAGAAAGAAACAATAGTCTGGGTGGACAGCTGGTGAAACAGACCCACATGTTTTTTGGTTCTGAAAAGCAATATGCATCGACTAGAGGAATAGATATTAGTGATATTTTATTTAATGAGCTTGAAAAGTATAAGGAAAATATTGAAATTATAAGAAACACTAATGTAGTCGGACTCTATGAAGACGGTATGATAACACTCATGGAAGATGAATCGAGATATTATAAAGTTAAGCCTGATGCAGTAATTGTTGCAACTGGTGCATCTGAAAAATTCTTGTCGTTCAAGAATAACGATCTTCCTGGAATATATGGAGCAGGCGCAGTTCAAACATTGATGAATGTTTATGGTGTAAGACCAGGAGACAAGGTTCTTATGGTAGGTGCTGGAAACATAGGACTAATAGTAAGTTACCAGCTTATGCAGGCTGGTGTAAAAGTGGAAGCAATAATAGATGCAGCTCCAAAAATCGGAGGATACCATGTACATGCTTCTAAAATAAGAAGAATGGGAATTCCGATAATGACTAGACATACTGTTGTTGAAGCAAAGGGTGATGACTATCTTGAAAAAGCAGTTATTTGTCAACTAGACGAAAAATGGAATCCCATTGATGGAACCGAGAAGGAACTTGATGTTGATGTAATGTGCATATCAGTTGGACTGGCACCTCTAAACGAGCTTCTGTCCATGGTAGGATGTGAAATGAAATATGTATCAAGTTTGAGCGGATTTGTTCCTGTGAGATACGACAACTATGAAACAACCGTGGAAAATATTTTCACAGCTGGAGACAGCAGCGGTGTTGAAGAAGCAAGTGCCGCAATGGTTGAAGGATACCTGGCAGGTCTGTGTACGGCCAAAAAGATTGGTTGTGTACATGAAAACTATGATGAACTATTAAATGATTACAAGAGTCAGCTTAACAGCTTGAGATCCGGCCCTGTAGGAAAGCACATAAGAGATGGAGTAGCTCAAATTGAAAGGAGTCGTGACAATGCTTGAAATTAATGGAATAGCAACTGATGAACAAATTATGAAGGTGTTTCCTTCAATTGAAACTATAAATAAGGGTCCCGTTGCAGTAATTGAATGCTTCCAGAAGATTCCCTGCAATCCATGCACTACTTCATGCAAATTTAACGCCATAGACATGGGTGATGACATTAACAATCTTCCAGAAGTATCTTCTGAAAAATGTGTAGGCTGTGGAGTATGTCTTGGAAAATGTCCCGGACTAGCAATTATGTTGGTTGATGGATCTAAATCTGAAGATTACCTGCATATGACCATTCCCTATGAAATGCTACCTGTTCCATCAAAGGATCAGGTAGTTAGAGGTCTTGACAGAGAAGGAAATCATCTTAGCGATGTAAAGGTTTTAAAAGTATTGAATTCAAAGTCTCTTGATAGGACCTTGGTAATAACACTGGAAGTACCGAGGGATCTAATATATGATTTTAGAAATATTGAAGTGGGGGTAGAATGATGAATGGTGAAAATGTAATTGTTTGCAGATGTTCTGATGTAACCTTGAAGGAACTGAGAGATCTTATAGCTGAAGGATATCACACCTTTGAAGAGATTAAGAGAATTACAAGAATAGGTATGGGACCATGTCAGGGAAAAACCTGTGGACAGATAGTTTTAAGAGAACTGTCAATAGCTACGGGAAAACCAATTACGGAATTGAAGTTCCAGACAAACAGACCGCCAATCGTTGGTGTGAAACTGAACTTGATTGCGGAGGAGGCACGGAATGATGACTAGAATTGCTGATGTTGTAATAATAGGAGCAGGTATTTCAGGCTGTTCAATTGCGTACAACCTTGCTAAAAAAGGCGTTAAAAATGTAGTTGTAATAGATAGAGGATATATTGCTGGCGGTTCCACCGGAAGATGCGGCGCAGGAGTTAGGATGCAGTGGGGAACTGAGATGAACTGCAGACTTGCCAAGCAAAGTATAGAGTTTTATGAAAATGCCAATGAAATACTTGAATACGACAGGGATGTGAGTTTTTATCAGGGAGGATACCTTCTTCTAGCATCAACGGAAAAGGAGATGGAGCAGTTCGAAAAAAATGTAAAGCTTCAGAATTCTCTTAATATTCCGTCAAAAATGGTA
>NZ_CEZJXU010000382.1:0-2578 GCF_983023055.1 Dethiosulfatibacter sp.
ACTGCTATTTCACTGTATGCACCAGGTACGCCTTGATAACCAACTTTTAGCATAACTCACCTCCATTAACATATGAATGTATTTTTCTAACCTTATCATTAAGAATCTTGAATTCCTCTGGAGTAAGTGACTGTGCACCGTCACAAAGGGCTTCATGAGGATTGTTGTGAACCTCTATCATAAGTCCGTGGGCTCCGATTGCAGCAGTAGCCCTTGATGCCGGCTCAATCATGCTAGCCCTTCCAGTAGCATGGCTTGGATCAATTATAATAGGAAGATGAGACATTTCTTTTATTGCTGTAACTATATTAAGATCAAGAGTATTCCTCATATGGGTTTCAAAAGTCCTTATTCCTCTTTCACAAAGAATCACTTCTTCGTTTCCTTCCGACATGATGTATTCGGCAGACATTAGGAATTCCTTGATTGTTGAAGACATTCCTCTTTTTAGCATTACAGGCTTATCGCATTTTCCAACTTCCTTCAAAAGAGCAAAATTCGCCATGTTCCTAGCACCAATTTGGATAATATCAGCATACTCATATACTGCATCAAAATCATGTGGATCCATAAGCTCTGTTATAATTGGAAGACCCGTTGCTTCCTTTGCCTTCTTTAAAAGCTTTAGTCCCTCAAGTCCAAGACCCTGGAAACTGTATGGAGACGTCCTAGGCTTGAATGCTCCACCTCTTAATATGTCAGCTCCGTATTCCTTTACCTTTAATGCAGTCTGGATTATCTGCTCTTCACTCTCTACAGAACATGGTCCTGCAATGATTGTGAAATTGTCTCCACCTATTTTTACACCCTCAACATCAATGATAGTATCAACACGGTTTGCATATCGGCTTGCCAGTTTGTATGGTTCCTGGATTCTGAACACCTTTTCAACCCCTTCTTCACCTGCAAAATAATCAAGTTCAACCTTTTGAGTATCTCCAACTAGAGCTAATATGTTTTGTCCCGCTCCATACGTTACTATTACCTGCAACCCCAATTTTTCTGCCCTTTTTCTAATATTCTTTGTTAATTCTCCTTGATTCTGCTTCATAACTATAACCATTTTTTCCCTCCTGAATTTTGAAAAACTTAGTGAATTATTCCCTCGTTGCTCCAACCGACTCAATGAATTAATTTAAAGCCGATATATAAAAAGGCCTGTGAGTAAACTCACAGGCCAAATCTTTCTTATTTAATTTGAGTTTAACTTTTTCACCTTACATATTCTGTTTTATTGTATGTAAAGAATCCAGCGCTAAAGAAGCCCCAGAAAAAGTTATAAAAGAAACTATTTAATTTTGAAGTTTTAAGAATCATATTTAAGTTTTCCATAATACTTCTCCATTTCCATTTATTGAAACTAATTATACTCAAATGTTACATAAATGTCAAGATTATTCGTCAAATTATTAATATTTTCTAAAACAGGCCAGCAGTTAATATTATACTTGTCTTTCATAAAACCGATTAATTTAATTAACTGTCAATCTTATACCCATCTCTATGACGGTCTGAAATCATTGCTACAAGCTTGCAAATTTTATGCCCTTCTTTTACGAATTTTTCTTCATATTCTGTGGCTGTATTGTCAATAATATGGTCTGTACTATAAAGATTATGAGTCTCAAAAAGTATATCCCATCCGTTTTCCACCAATACTTTCAGTGTATAATCAAACAATCCAACATTGTCTGTCTTGAATACAAGCTCTCCTTCATTCTTAAGCATCATCTTATATATATCAAGATGTCTTGGGCTAGTTAGCCTTCTCTTTTCATGTCTTGGCTTTGGCCATGGATCTGAGAAATTCAAATATATCCTTTCCACTGAATTTTCACTGAAGGTTTCACTTGCAATTTCAGCCTTGGAATGGACTATGAAATAATTCGGCAAAGCTCCTTCTTTCTCTATGGTGTTGATCCACCTAAATATAACCTTTGTGTTCATCTCAAATCCAAGATAATTTATATCCGAATTTTTCCCTGCAAGCTTTCGTATGAATCCTCCCTTGCCGGAACCTATCTCTATATGAAGTTCATTTTCATTTTCAAATATATTGTCAAGTCCGCCATCCAGGTTTTCAGGCTTTGTAATTACCCTTGGATGTGCATCAAGTATTTTATATCCTTCTTTAATATGTCTCAGTCTCATAAATTATCTCCTCCAGTCCAGCAATTTTACCATTAACAGCAATGAATTTCAATATTTATAACATTCAATTCATAATAATATAATCATTAATTCTTGAACATATACTATCATCAAAGACCTTGCCGGAAGCAATTGTTCCCAATACAATAAGAGAATCCATTGCTTCTGTTTTTATGCCAAAATACCTGCCCATTGCAGCCATTGGCATAAGACCGTAAGGAATGTCTTCCGTTATATATCTTGACTCCAAAGATGAAGGCCCGTTAGCTTTGGTATGGACAAAACTTTCTGACAAAGTTTCATAAAGGCTATTCTTCCTGAATCCATAAATCTTTTCTATATATTCCATAAGAGTTTCAGTTTCAATTCCTAGAGCCTTAGCTATATTAATTCTTTCCCTGTCCACTTTCTCAATTACTCTTGCTAC
>NZ_CEZJXU010000383.1:0-2566 GCF_983023055.1 Dethiosulfatibacter sp.
TCAAAAGTAGTTTCATCACCATCATCTTCCAAAGTTATTTCATCAAGGACACCATCATCATAATCAAATGCAGTCAAAACTCCTTCAGTTGTTGAAATTTCTTCCTCATAAGATATGCACAGAGCAATGATATCGCCATTACCTAATAATCTGGCTTCAATTTCATAGTCAATGTCTTCATCCATATCAAAGTCTTCAAACTCTGATTCACTTATTTCTTCACCGTTCATGAAGATTTCAATATCTTCATCAAAGTCAAAGTCTTCAGACTCTGTTTCACCTTCAGGTATTATATCCACACTACCGTTGTCATCTAAATCGGTATCATATTCAAGCTCGCCTTCAAGCTCTTCATAGGATACAAGGATTTCAACAACAGTTCCATCTTCCAATGTTAATTCTACTTCAAGATCGATATGCTTGTCCTCATCCAGTTCATCAATTTCGTCCTCGGCATCTTTATTGCAGTTGTTTTCAACAATGATTTCAACATCTTCGTCAATATCATCGAAGTCAATATCATCGTCAAGGGTAATAGAAGCTAGAGTTGTATTGCTGTCATAGTCGAAATCTGTAAGGATTCCAGTTGTAGTCTCTTGTCCATCATCATAATCTATCCAGTCAAGCTCAAAATTGGTGAATATTCTATTCATCAAAACCGCAAGTTCTGCTCTGGTAATTGCTTTTTTAGGCTGGAATTTTCCGTTGTAGCCAATCATAAGATTGTTCATTCTGATTCTATGTACATATCCAAGATACTCTCGATCTACATTATCGGCATCCTCAAACAGTTCTTCGAGATTGCCTTCTATATCATCGTTTGTTTCTAGATTAAATGCATCAAGTGCCATCATTATATACATTGCAACTTCTTCCCTTGAAGCAGCAGAGTTCGGATTGATTTTTTTCAAACCTTCCTTAGTTAATACGTCTTCTTCTTCAGCAAGTGAGATATAAGGAATCATCCATTCATCATATTCTCCACCTTCATAATCGTCAGGAAGATCAGCTTCCATATCAAGTCCTTCTTCTTCATCGATTAATCTAAGCAGCATGATAATAACTTCTATTTCTTTTGCCGGTCTGTTTGGAACGAATCTACCGTTACCTACACCTTTTATAACGCCTTTTTCTGCCATGAATTGGATCTCTTCGCTGGCCCAATCATAACCCATTAAATCTTCAAATTGATTTGTAAACTTTTCCATTTGTTTCATTTGTCCTGGAGGAACCTTGCCATTAGGTACCGCCATTGCTGACGTCATCATGCTAAGCACCATTATCAATGCTAACAGTACCAATAATACTTTTTTCATAATTAACACCCCGTATAAGTACTTAAATTCAAATGATAATTTAAGCACATTAAATTTTTTATCTGCTATATATTACGAAAACCAAAAATTTAAATTGGGGTAAAAAAATTACTGCTCAAGGAGCAGTAAAGAGGGAATAATATTTATCGAGGGACAAATACTATATTGTTAGTGGTATATTAAGATGTTTTTTCCATGAATTTGTAACGACACTTATTATTTTGATTCCAACTGAGGAAATTATGACCAGGTTTGTAGCTTCATCGCTTTTATCCCATGGTGAAATCCTAAGCTGGTTGTTTACTGCACTAATTTCGTAAAGACCTTTTTCAGTATTGACAAAGCCTTTCATTCTGAAGGTCGAATCTTTTACATCATCTATAAATTTATTTAAGCCTTCATAGTCTACGGTTTCATCTGTTTTTAAAACTAGTGTCTTAGGTCTATTTTCCCTAGTATTTGTAGTGTCCTGTGATGCCGCGTCGACAGGATTTAGATTACTTACCAAATCCTTGATATTTGTATCACAGTAAACTGTTCTGTATATGTTTATATTATTGTTTAGCTCCAATAATTTGATTTCTATTTCATCGATTTTTGCTTTTGTTTGAAGATCTGTTTTGTTGACTATGGCTGAACTACTGTATTGAATCTGTCTGGTTAGGGCAGGGAGGAGCTGTAGCTGTTGTAAAAAATAGAGCGAGTCTACTATACATACGGAGCCTGAATAGTCATAATCCATTTCGGCGATTTTATTTACTGAGCCAAGAATAGATTCTATGTTTGATGGATCTGCAAGACCAGATGCTTCTACGATTACATATTCAAAGTCGTATTTTGTCATTTCTGCAAGAGCTTTAATGAAGTTGTCCTTTATGCAGGCGCAAAAAATCGAGCCGTTGTTAAGTTCAACCAAGTCCATTCCGTTTTTTTGTATAAGTGTTCCATCTATTCCTTTTTCTCCGAACTCGTTCATGATGACTCCAACCTTTTCATCCTTGAAGTCTTTCAATAAGTTTGTTAAAAATGTGGTTTTTCCTGAGCCAAGAAAACCTGTTATAAGTACAAGTTTCAAAGTATCACCTCTTTGTTGAAAGTTTTCCTAAACTAGAATAAAAGGGGAGAGTGGTCTCCCCTTAGTATTTTGTCATGTTTTCTAATTGAATTCTATATTATAGAAGTTTTTCTATTTCTTCAGCAAATTCTTTCTGACTTGGAATTATTGAAGACCACTTAAGTTCACCATTTAT
>NZ_CEZJXU010000384.1:0-2561 GCF_983023055.1 Dethiosulfatibacter sp.
ATGATAAACGATTATCATGTTTATGCAGTAGGTATTGCAGATAGAGAGACTGTTGCAATAATAAAGAAATATGCATTCAAGGTAAATGAAGTTCTTTCGAAATATTTTGCAGAGAGAAATATTAGACTTATTGACTTCAAACTTGAATTTGGAATGTATGAAGGAAAGATTATTCTTGCTGATGAAATATCTCCTGATACTTGCAGACTTTGGGAGCTTGGAACAAACAGAAAGCTTGACAAGGACAGATTTAGAAGAGACATGGGTGATGTAGAAGATACTTACCAGGAAGTACTAAAAAGGATTCAGGAGTAATATATGTATGATAAGATGTTTGGAGAAGATAAGCTGCATGAAGAATGCGGAGTTATAGGTGTTTATTCGGAGAAGCCTGAAATTGTTTCTCAGTTGGCATACTATGGTTTGTTTGCACTTCAGCACCGTGGACAGGAAAGCGCTGGAATAGCTGTGAAATCAGGCGGCGGAATAGAATACCACAAGGATATGGGACTCGTAGCGGAAATTTTCAACAACAATGTACTGAAAAGTCTTGTAGGTGGAATGGCTACGGCTCACGTAAGATATTCAACAACAGGTGACAGTCTGCAGGCAAATGCGCAGCCTCTTGTTGTAAAATACAGAAAGGGTTCCCTTGCACTATCACATAATGGAAACCTTACCAATACAGAAGCCTTGAGAGAAATGCTGGAGGACAGCGGAGTTATATTTCAAACTTCCACTGATACAGAGGTTGTCGCCAACCTTTTGGCAAGAAATTTCAAGGGCGATATGGTAAAGTCGGCAAAGAATGTAATGGAGATAATAAAGGGAGCTTTTGCCTTTGTTATAATGACTGAAACAGAACTTATAGGAATGAGAGACCCTTTCGGACTTAGACCTTTATGTATTGGAAAGAGGGAAGATGGATATCTTCTTGCTTCTGAAAGCTGTGCAATTGAAGCAATGGGTGGAGAATTTGTTAGAGATGTTGAGCCTGGTGAAATTGTTGTAATAAACGATGAAGGTATTACAAGTATTAAAAGCGACATGTTTGTAAGAAAGAAGTCTTGCATATTTGAATTTATATATTTTGCAAGACCGGACAGTACTATTGATGGAATCAATGTATATCAAGCAAGATATAATTCGGGAGTTCAACTTGCTCAGGAAGCGCCAGTAGAGGCGGATCTTGTATTTTCTGTGCCTGACTCGGGAACACCGGCTGCCATAGGATATGCACAGACCCTAGGTATCCCTTACGGACTTGGACTAATCAAAAACAGATATGCTAAGAGAACCTTTATTGAGCCTAACCAGGAATTGAGAGAAGAAGGCGTTAAGATTAAGCTTAGTGTTCTCAAGGAAATTGTAAAGGACAAAAGGGTTGTAGTAGTAGATGATTCAATAGTAAGAGGAACTACAAGCAGAAGACTTGTTAAAATGATAAAGGAAGCTGGAGCTACAGAGGTTCATATAAGAGTTGCTTCTCCTCCTGTTAAGTATTCATGCTTCTTTGGAATTGATACTCCATTTAGAGAATATCTCATTGGAGCTTCAAAGACTCAAGAGGAAATAAAGGACTTTCTTGGAGCAGATACACTTCATTACCTTACGATACAAGGTCTATTGAAGGCAACGAATCAGGAAAATGGCTTCTGCCTTGCCTGCCTTGACGGTGATTACCCTATGGCAGTGCCGAACCAGAATATTTAAGAGATATTGGAGGATTATAGATATGAAGGACGGATTAACATATAAGGATTCCGGTGTTGATATTCATGCTGGATATGAATCTGTAAAATTGATGAAGGAACATGTAAAAAAGACTATGACAAAGGGAGTACTTTCCGACATAGGCGGCTTTGGCGGCATGTTCCAGCTTGACAAGGACGCATATGAAGAACCTGTTCTTGTTTCTGGTACTGACGGAGTTGGTACAAAGCTAATGATAGCTTTCAAGACGGACAAGCACGATACAATAGGAATTGACGCTGTTGCCATGTGCGTAAATGATATACTTTGTCAGGGCGCAAAACCTCTTTTCTTCCTTGACTATATAGCCACTGGAAAACTTGACCCAGCAAAGGCTGCTGATATTGTTAAAGGCATAGCCGAGGGATGCATCCAGTCTGGAGCAGCACTAATAGGTGGTGAGACTGCCGAAATGCCGGGGCTATACAGCGAAGGCGAGTATGATGTTGCAGGATTTACTGTTGGCGTTGTAGATAAGAAAAAGATAATAACAGGAAAAGATATAAAAGAGAATGATGTTCTTATTGGACTTCCTTCTAGCGGTATCCACTCAAACGGATATTCACTTGTTAGGAAACTTTTCTTTGATGTATTGAAGTGGGATGTGAACAAGGAAGTCAAGGAACTTGGATGTACTCTTGGAGATGCACTTATAACGCCTACAAGAATATATGCAGAGGTAATACTAGACCTTGTTGAAAAATTCAAGATAAACGGAATGAGCAATATAACAGGCGGCGGATTCTACGAGAATATTCCAAGAATGATTCCTGAAGGTTTGTCGGCGGATATTGACACTAAAGATATTG
>NZ_CEZJXU010000385.1:0-552 GCF_983023055.1 Dethiosulfatibacter sp.
GAACATCGATTGGATCGTTCTTGTCGGGAACATTAAGTTCTATTGCCCTTTCTATTACCTTTGTCTTGTTGCTGACCATTGATGCTTCAAGGTTTGCACCTATTCCGGTTATTTCTGAAGGGTGGATGTCGCCCAATACTGAAAGTATTGCAGTTGAGGGAGTTGTGTTTCCTATACCCATTTCCCCGGTACCGATTATTTTTCTACCTTTATTGATTTCAGATTCTACTATTTCAATTCCAGTCTCAAGAGCTTTAACAGCCTCCTCGTATGTCATGGCAGGACCTTTTGTCATATTGTCTGTACCGTATTTTATTTTTCTGTTTATTATTTCTCCATATTCAAGGTCTGTCATTACACCTATGTCTACAGTTACAAGATCTGCTCCTGCAATTTTTGCCAATGCACCTACACCTGTTATACCTTTTGTAATATTGTAAGTTTGAACCTCTGTAACAACCTGAAGACCGGAAGCGACTCCTTCGTCACAAACACCATGGTCCGCCGACATAACTATTATTGCCCTATTGTCAAGAACAGGGAACATTTCTC
>NZ_CEZJXU010000385.1:562-2559 GCF_983023055.1 Dethiosulfatibacter sp.
GTCTTCAAGTTTCCCAAGACTACCCTGTGGTTTTATTAGATTATCAACCCTGTCTTTACATTCTTTCATCATTTTTTCGTTGAGTCCTTCAATTCTAGATACGGTTTTTTTTAATAATTTCATTTTAATTCTCCTCGTTTTAATAATTTTGTAAATGTAGTGGTTATAATTTTTCAAATGAGTTTGAAGTCAGTATCTGGATTTTAGGGAATAAAAAAAGTCCACACTTATTAAAGTGTGAACTTTCCATTGTCCATACGAATGTCTTTTTTGCTTAGAAAAAGATACTGAATTTCCAGGCAGGTCTCCTGACTTTGACTTGCAGCTCAAGAAAGTTAAAATATGCATAACCCCTTGAAGCCCTGGTATTATGCGGTTAAGGAAACTTTCCTTCGCGTCTTAATAACCACTTACGTGGTTAACACAGCGTAGCTGCTTTCTTGCATGACTGTCGCCTTCCCTCGATTGAAGTGGCATGTGACAGTCACTGATCATTACAGTGGCGGGCCCGTTCGGGGATTTAACCCGATTCCCTATTCTCCGTAAACGGCACCTGAAAACGTTTATTAAATTAGTTTGATTATAATAAATAAATTAGCATCTGTCAACAGGATTTTTTTATTCATACCTGCCGATGAGGGGTACAAATTTAACATAACCCTTGCATTCAGTGGATACTTTGCCTTCAGAATCTTTTTTAATGACTAGAAGCTCCTGATAATTGGATCCTCCAACTGGTATAACCATTATGCCTCTTGGTGCAAGCTGCTCTAGAAGGGAAGGAGGTATGAATCTTGCCGCTGCAGTCACCATTATTCTGTCGAAGGGAGCGAATTGTTCCCAGCCCATAGTACCGTCATCAAGCTTGAAATATACATTGTCAAAGCCCATGTTTTCAAGTCGTATTTTTGTCTTGTCGTAAAGTTCATGAATTCTTTCAACAGTAAAAACCGTTCCTGAAAATGTTGAAAGAAGAGCAGTTTGATAGCCGCTTCCAGTACCTATTTCAAGAATTTTTGAATCTTCTTCAGGGTTCAGGAGTACTGTCATTTCAAGAACTAGTGAAGGTTGAGATATTGTTTGCCCGTATCCGATTGGAAGGGCAGTGTCCACTACTGCCAAATCCTTGTTTATATCCATAAAAAGACTTCTATCCAGTGAATTGAAATAGTCTATGATTTTTTCTTTGCTACTCATATGAACACATCCTTAGGTTTTTATTTCCCATAAATAAAGAACTTCATATCTGTCATTATAAAAACTTTCAACAAGAAAATCGGTCCTTGTATCTATGATGGACCGTATTCCTTCCTTGTTGGCTTTTGTTTCTATGCAGTAGTCGTGAAGAAGTTTCTTTAAAACTGTAAGGTCTTGAATTTCGCCAAGCCAGTCCTGAAGGTTCTTTAGGTTGTTTATTCTTTCTTGTTCATCTGTAAATATTAGGTTGTGAATTTCAAAAAGATAGCGAAAATGCTTAAGTGAGATTCTTATCTTGTGTATTGTTGTAATATCACTTTTATCAATGAATTCGATGTTCTTTACCACTTCAAGGAATGAATCGTCAAGCTTCGTCCTCAATGCTGACAGGAAACTGTGTCTAAAATCGCTGGAAGATACCGCTGTAATAATCCTGTCTGTTTTTTTCAATAGTTTTGGAATATTCAGTTCAATCAATCCGTCCCTTAGGAGGTTTTCTCTGGTATCTTTCAGGGAGTTTAGGTATTCAATAAAACCTTTCGTATTAGAGTCGGGTTCAATGTTGTTTTTGACATAATCAATTGCCACATGGATATCCCTTGTATCGCTGAAGAGCTTTTGCGTCTTCACGAAGAATTTTTTGTTTTTTTGGTCTACAGATTTGAAATTCAGAGCCAGTTCTGAAACAGACATAAGCTTTCTTAGATCAACGCGGATGTCATGTACGGAATCCACAGACATGGTTTCCCTGCACTCATCTAGATTTGACTTTATATCATTTTTGATACTCTTTATATGTT
>NZ_CEZJXU010000386.1:0-2556 GCF_983023055.1 Dethiosulfatibacter sp.
CAAATTCAATGTCCTCAATTACATTTAACATTGAGGTATCAACACCTTCAACTGTCTCGTCAATATCAAAACCAAGACCTATGGTCATATCCATATCAACCTTCTTGATTTCAACCTGCTTCTCCATTGATGCTTCAAGTTTTTCCATAGCCGTCATATTCGCCATTGTATTGTTTCCACTGACTAAGAATATTGCCGCCCCTATAATCACTACTGCCACTACTGCAATTATTATCTTTGTTTTATTATTCATATCGTCTCGCAGACATAGTCTGCTCTACCTCCTATAATTCCCGACTATAGATATTGTACATTATTTGACTACTTAAATAAAGTGAAAAAATGTTCATATTTATTAAATTTGCATTAAAAAATCTAGATTTCAATTCCTTCATTTTTCATCCGAATAAAAAAACATCCGCCTTAATATATACCTTAATAGAGGATATTTTTTGTTATTCTAATTGTTTGATTTTGTCTCTTCCCTTCTAGGCTGATAAATACCAAACACACTACAGCTACTGGCAGCATATTTTGCTGCAACAAAAATCAGTACTAGAAATATTGATGATAATGTTTTTTTCACGCTAACCTCCTGAAAGTTTTAAATTTATATAAATACATTATGCTTATATCATGATTTCAAGTATGAACTCATTTCCTTCTGGCAGGATCTCCATGATTCCATCATATTTCTCTACTACCCTCTCCATATTTTGAAGTCCAATACCATGTCTTTCAGCGTCTTCCTTACTAGTTACAAAACCCTTGTCATCACTTATGAATTCTCCATCAAAAGAATTGCTTATCTTGATCTTGAGTTTTCCCATTCCATAGTTCATATAAACATCTATGAAACGGACGTCTTTAAGCCTTTCGCATGCTTCAATGGCATTGTCAATGGCATTGCTGAGAATGATGGTAATGTCAATATCCCTTATACCCAGCTTCGGAGGTATCTTCACATCGTATTTGAAATCGATATTTTTTCCTTCAGCAACCCTTTTTTTGTAGCCTATGATTGAATTGACCAGACTGTTGCCAATGTCGAGCTTCATTGATTCACTTGCTTCTGCTGATATAATTTCTCCTACATAATTTCCCGCTTTGGATATGTCCTTGTTATCGATGAGCCCCTTAATAGTTTCAACATGGTTTATATAGTCGTGTCTCTGGGACCTCAAATCGTTGTAGAGGCTTTCGATTTCACCCATGTAGTTGACCATGTTTTTGTATTCCTTTTCAGAAGCTTCAAACAAAAAATTCTTTCTTTCAATCTTCATAATATACCTAGTGAATACAATAATGAAAAGACTCAATAAAGCCATGGAAAGCATTATTATTGTCAAATTGCCTGTTGCCCCGACAGATTGAATGGCGCTATTAGAGTATAGTTTAAGACCGAACATAGACGACACAAAATTTATCAATAATATAACCACAGTCATAATGACTATAGGTGAAAGCTCAATCCTTTCCTTTGAAAGGACTTTTCCTGTTAGATAAACCGGTATAATCATTATGATTTTGCTAATAATGCCGTAGTATATCCTGTATATATTGTATTCCATTAGTATGCTCTGGTTGAGTTTGAAATATCCGGTAAGGAAGGTGATAACAATAAATTCCGTCAAAATAAGATATGCTACAAACAACAGAAAAACCAGAAAGAACCTGATTAGCCCGACACCATATGAATATCTAGATAAAATATATATACCCAATATTGGAATTATTGTGGCCAGGAAGCTGTCATGACCAAGATAATGATTCATCATGACCATAAGAAGTGTGAAAAGGACAATACCGGCAATATTCACCTTGCTCCATTCATCCTTTTTCTTGTAATTTGTGGTTATTAAATAAAAAATGGCCGCCAAGTCAAAAAGACTGGTCGAAAATTCAAGTATAAACTCACCAATTGACATATTATGAAACCTCCTAAAATGATTAATCAATTAAGTAGGATTATATATCAGTGGCAACCAAGGTTCAATATAAATTCGCAATTAATAAAATTTATAGCAGCTGTTGTCATGAGCCGAGATCCAAAGGAAGAAGAGTCAGGGATTCAAACATCATCCCCATATTCAATACAGTGGCATAGCTGTTGTAGCTTGTGACGAAAAGAAGTTCGCAAACTATAGCTATGTACAGCACCATGACTACAAGGATCGATCGTTGCCTGAATTTCGCCTTTTCTTTTACACCAAGGCTCTTGTTGTAGTTTTCCACAGGTGCATATCTTATGTACAAGACAAAGGATGCCATAATCACTATTGTATTTACAATATAGATGTTCCCAAAATAATAGATGTATTCCGAAACAAACATTGACACGAGAAGGAAAACAAGTGTTATGGAAGAACATTTGAAGATTGTATCCATGTGAAATCCACCGGCAAAGGTCCTTACCAAACCAAAACCGATGAAGAAAAACAATGCAAGTAGGAAGTCTCCAAATATGATGCCTGTAGCAGAGATAAGTGCTAGCTGTATTGCTGCAGTCTTAAGAACTTCCATTCCATAAACAATTTTGCTGTGGTCCCCATTATC
>NZ_CEZJXU010000387.1:0-2551 GCF_983023055.1 Dethiosulfatibacter sp.
ACCAGCTGAATTTGTAACATTTGGACCTGATGGAGTGGCTCCTCGTTAAAAATAACTGATAATATAAAATCAATGGAGTTTATATGGAAAAAAATGTGAATAAATGCGAAGAAATCGTTGAAAGAGATGAAAAGGTCATATCTAAAGCTTCCAGAGCTCCTTACTTCCCTGTGGTAATGAAGAAGGGAAGGGGATCTATTATTGAAGATATGGATGGAAATGAATATATCGATCTTTTTAGCAGTTCGGCTGTATTAAATACAGGTCATTCACATCCAAAGGTAGTGGCCGCCATAAAAGATCAAGTTGACAATTTTATACATTTTTCTACAGATTACATGTATGCTGAAGCTCAAGTCAAGCTTGCCGAAATGTTGACAGATATAACACCAGGCGATTTTGATAAGAAGGTGTGCTTTGGATTATCTGGGTCTGATGGCAATGATTGTGCAATTAAGTTGGCAAGATCATATACAGGTCGAAGTAAAATCATATCATTTATTGGTGGATATCACGGGTCCACATACGGAGCACTTTCTTTAAGTGCAATAAGCTTAAATATGAGAAGAAAAATAGGGCCATTATTACCTGAAATAGAGCATATGCCCTATCCAGATTGTTACAGGTGCGCTTTTAATAAAGAAAGGGAAAATTGTTCGTTGGAATGCCTGGAGTATATGAAGATGGCATTTGAGAATTATATTCCTGCCGAAGAAGTAGCCGGCATAATGATAGAACCTATAGCAGGGGATCTTGGATTTATAATTCCGCCTCAGGAATATATGGATGGATTGTACAGTTTGTGTAAAGAAAATGGAATTCTATTCATGGTGGATGAAGTACAGCAGGGATTTGGCAGAACTGGAAAATGGTTTTCCATAGAGCATTTCAATATAGCTCCTGACGTTATGGTTACAGGAAAATCAATAGCTTCAGGATTGCCAATGAGTGCAGTTATTGCCAGAGCAGAGATAGTTGATTCATTAAATATGCCTGCGCACCTTTTTACGGTTCAAGGTAATTCAACATGTGCAAGGGCTGCAATTGCAACAATAGATGTAATTAAAGAAGAAAATCTAATGCTCAATGCAAAAGAGATGGGATGTTATATCAAGAAAAGGTTTTCCTTGATGGAAAAAAAATATGACATAATAGGTGACATAAGAGGTGAAGGTCTCTCCATCGGCATTGAACTTGTAAAAAACAGGACAACAAAGGAACGCAACGATAATGCAGCAATAAAAATAACATACAGGTGCTGGCAAAAAGGAGTACTTCTTATTTTTCTTGCAGAAAATATATTAAGGGTTCAACCACCTTTGGTCATAAAAAAGAGTGAGCTTGAAAAAGCAATGAATATTCTTGAAGAGACAATAGAAGAGTATTCATTGGGTAAAATTTCAGATGAAGCACTTGATATGGTAACGGGCTGGTAAAATAAAAATAATCGGAGGATAATAATGTCAAAAACAATTTATTTAGATGGAGAAAACCTTACCTTAGAAGAAGTGGTGCAGATATCAAGACATGGCTATAAAGTTGATATATCTGATGAAGGAAAAGAAAAGGTCAAAAAATCAAGAAAATTGGTTGAGAAATTTTTAGCTGATGGTAGAGCTATATATGGAATAAATACTGGTTTTGGTAAATTTAGTGATATTAGTATTTCAGATGATCAGCTTGAAGATTTGCAAAGATATCTTATTGTAGCTGATGCAGTCGGCATAGGCGCATCATTTGATACGGAGATTACAAGAGGCATAATGCTTCTAAGAGCTAATGCTTTGGTAAAAGGATACTCAGGAATCAGGCTTTTGGTTGTTCAGACCCTTATAGATATGTTGAACAAGGGAGTACATCCAGAGATAAGAGAAAAAGGTTCAGTAGGTTCAAGTGGAGATTTGTGTCCATTGGCTCATATGGTGCTTCCTATGATAGGTTTGGGAGAGGCAGAGTATAATGGTGAAATAATGGACGGAAAGGCTGCCATGGAAAAGGCGGGAATTTCAACAGTTACATTGCAGGCCAAGGAAGGTCTTGCTTTAATCAATGGAACATGTGCAATGACTGCAGTAGCAAGTTTGGCAGTATATGATTCCATTGTGTTGTCAAAGACTGCAGATATAGTTTGTATGCTGACAATAGAAGCACTTGAAGGTATTACGGATGCTTTTGACAAAAGAATGCACCTTGTACGACCTCATAAAGGTCAACTGGATGTTGCAGAAAACTTGTTGAAACTGTGTAAAGATAGTAAATTGACAACAAGACAAGGAGAGAAACGAATGCAAGATGCCTATTCATTAAGATGTACTCCTCAAATTCATGGTGCCAGCAGATTGGCTTTGGACTATGTTGTTAATGTAATAGAAACGGAAATAAACTCGGCAACAGACAATCCAATAATTTTAGGAGATACTGAAGAAGCATACTCAGGTGGAAATTTCCATGGTCAACCTGTTGCAATAGCAATGGATACTCTTGGTATTGCCATGGCAGAATATGCAAATGTGTCTGAAAGACGTATAGAAAGACTTGTAAATCCAATGCT
>NZ_CEZJXU010000388.1:0-2541 GCF_983023055.1 Dethiosulfatibacter sp.
CAGGTGATGATGCTATCAGAACATCTTACAATCTTATCGATCAGCATTTCGGTACAATTGGTAAATCTTATAGAATTGGCGGCGATGAATTTGCTGTTATCATTCCTACCCAGGATATTGTAATATTTGAAAAAGCATGTTTAGACTTCGATGAGTCAATAAGACAATATAATGAAAAACTTTATTATCCACTTGGCATTGCACTTGGAAGCGTCATATACGATCCTGTACATGATATGACAGTTAAGTTGATGATGCACCGTGCTGATACAAATATGTATAAGGCTAAAAGAAACACCGTCAAAGTAACTTTTAAAGTGCCCTAAAAAACTTTTAGGGCATTTCTGATGATGATTAATTGTCATAGTAACTCCGTTTTATTTTAGCAATGTTTTATCGACACATATGATATTGTATTTAAACTTTTAGGGTTAATTTTGCCGATGCCATAAGCAAAGATAAGTACATTAGATAATTTGATTTACTATATTGAGATACTTAGTAGACTTGAACTCATAACTATCGGTGAAGTATAGGAAGTATTACCAACTAAAGAAGTGATGACTGATTACATTTGAAAAAAATTCATCAGTCGTCTCTGAATTTGTCTTTAATATTCTATTAAAGATATATTTTTTTGAAAGGAAAGGACTAATATATGAATCTTAGTTACGCATTTGTATCCATTAATATTTTAGCATTAGCAATGATTGTGCTTACTCTCATCGCAATATATGGCAAGAAAGATAAAAGAGGTGGCAAAGAATTAGGTCTAGTTATTGTCTTTATTTTTATTGGTTCATTGTGTATATTCTTAGAAAATGTCTCACAAACTTATGAAGCGAAACTGTTATTTAGAAATTTGAGTCAAATTGGTCTGTTTTTATTACCCTCATCTTCGTATAATTTTATTATGGTTTATACAAGAGAAGAGAATAAGATATTCAATAAAATGAGGTACATTAATTTTATATTTGCAATCATTTGTGTGATTCTAATATTTACAAATAACCATCATCATATTATGAGAGTATCTGTCGAGTTAAAAGAACTATCATCAATATTAGTGCTTAAGGTCAATCAAACTTTATTTGGTAAAATTGCAGTTACTCTAAATACTTTAATGAATTTAATTGCAATGATCAAACTTTGGGTGTTTATGAGAACTACCTCAAAAAATACACGGAAACAAGTCATGCTCTTACTGATAGGTTTTTTAATACCAATTATATACACTTACAGTAAAAGTGCATTATTTAATATCATTGGAGTTGAAATACCAACACCACTCAGTTTTTTAATAGGTATAATTATTATGTTAATTGGAATGTATCGATATGATTTCATGTCCATTTCACCAATAGCTAGGGAATGGGTCATTGATGAAATAAATGTTGGTATGATATTTACAAATGAATCAGGGGAAATAGTTGATATTAATAATTTCATCAAAACGAATTTTAGTGTGGATACAAATGAACTGTCTACTAAAATTAAATCTTGTGACGAGTGGTATAAGGCAATTACAGAAAATAACGATACTGAGTTGGAATATGTAAATGACGATGAAAACACAAGTGTTTTCCTTATAAAAGTCCATAGTCTTTCAAAGAACAAAAAACATATTGGTACGATCTCTTTATTGACAGATATCACAATTGAAAAACAATATCAAAACGAACTTATTGAATTAGCTGAAAAGGATAGCATGACACAACTACTTAATAGGAGTACATTTGAAAGCAAAGTTAATAGTTTGCTGGTAAGTAATACCGCTTCTGATGAGTTGTGTGCACTTATAATAATAGATATAGATCATTTTAAGCAAATCAATGATCAATATGGGCATCAAACTGGTGACAAAGTGATAAAAGACATTGTAAACATTATCCGTAATCATTTTAGAACTGACGACTTAGTTGGACGACTGGGTGGTGATGAATTTATGGTCTTTATTTCGAACTGCTCAAAAAAGCAGATCAATAAAATTATAAACAGAATACAAAATAGTATAAAGAATTATCCTTTTGAATCTGAAGGCATTATGTTTTCAGTGACGTTGAGTATCGGTATATCTATACCTCATAGTGACTCAGCTAAATTCTCGGACATCTATAAAGAAGCAGATACAGCACTTTATGAAGTTAAGGAAAATGGACGAAATGATTATAAATACTTTGAGTAATATTGGAATTTAAATACTTAAAACACCTTCATTTGCTCTCTGAATGTGATCATAATGATTAACATATTTTTATTTGCTGCTATAAGGTTTATCTGACATTGTTATTTTCTCACTTTAAATTAAATGTAATATATATAGTTTTGCATAACAATTAAAATGTTATGCAAAATATAAATGTTACGCATTGCAGTTGCTCATCCATCGGCAACTGATTCAATCTCATATGTTCAAGTATCATCACAATCTAATAGGAAAAACATTCTAGTGTTTCTCTGTAACTAAAAAACACCATCCAATTATTATCTGGATGGTGTTTCATTTTAGTTTTCTTCTACGAAGATGATAAGTGCATCTTC
>NZ_CEZJXU010000389.1:0-2527 GCF_983023055.1 Dethiosulfatibacter sp.
AGAGAATGTCATATCATTGTCTTCTTTAGAGCAGGCTGAACTAAGTATGAGCATTTCAGAAAAAGAATATCTTCAGGTTGTAGAACTTTTCAATAAAATCCTTGAAGGTTCAAGCGATGAAGATATCCAGTCTTCCTACTCTGTCTATTTAGCTGCAAAAAATGCCTATGAAGGATACAAATCCATTATTGAAGATTCAATTTTATATAGTGACTCTTACGGCACTGTCCTTTCTGTTTTCAACGAGGAAGGAGATGCCGTTGCTTCAGGTTATCCCATAGTCATCACAAGTAGCAACGAGCTGGTTGTGGAAGTTGGTATTTCCATCAAAGATGTCTACAAGCTTGACAAAGATATTCAATCAAAAGTTGTAATCAACAAAATTACCTTTAATGGAACCATAGAATCAATCAGTGAAATTCCAGACCCCAATTCCCTCGCCTACCTCACAACTATAAACCTTGACAGTTCCACTGATAATATTCTCATTGGTTCCACTGCCAAGGTTGAATTCATCCTTGGAAAAACAGAAGGCATATGGCTTGATATATCCACTGTACTCAATGACGGAGAAGACTACGTATACCTAGTTGAAGACGGAAGAGCCTCAAGACGAAACATCACTATAATGAATATAAACGAAGACAAGATTCTGGTTAAAGGTGTAGACCCAGGTAATGAAATCATTACCTTAGGACTGGACAGCGTACTTGAAGGATATAAAGTGAAAAGTCAGGAAAGGTGATATCATGAATGGATTAATACATTTTTCAGTACACAACAGAAAGGTTACCGTAATATTGGTTGTCATTCTGATGATATCCGGAATAATTTCCTATACCAGTCTGCCCAGACAGGAAAATCCTGATGTAACAAGTCCTTCTGCAATGATTACAACAATATATCCCGGCGCTTCTGCTGAAGAAATCGAATCACTCATAACAAAACAAATCGAAAATGAAATTTCCATTCTTGAAGGAATTGAAAACATAGAATCCATTTCCTCAAGCAATGTATCTGTTGTTATTGTAACCATAAACTATTCAGTGGACAAAGATGAACAATGGTCAAATCTCAATAAGATTATAAACTCCATTAAAGACGACCTTCCAGAAGGATCCCATGCTCCTGAGATCGATACGGAGAATATGGTTGAAACTGCAGGTCTCATAATCACATTGTCAGGAGAAGGTTTCTCCTATGACAAACTCTCCTACTTTGCAGAAAACATAAAAAACGACCTTCTGAGGGTTGACGGCATTAAAAAAGTCAATATAGAAGGAGATCTTGAAAAGCAGGTATATGTAGAAATCAACCTAAACAGTCTTGACAAGACAGAATTATCTGTTGAAGACGTATACAACCTTTTACTTATTCAAAATATAAACATACCTTCCGGTTCCCTTGATACCTCTTCAGGAAAAATAAACGTAAGCATACCGGGAACTTTTGAAGACATACATGACATAGAAAATCTAGTTATCCATATTTCAGACAATTTCGGAATAACCAGACTAAAAGATATTGCAAATATCCATATGGGTTATAATGATGATGTAAAAAAATTCAAAACAAACAAGAATCCTGCAGTTCTAATAACAGGTTATTTTAAAGATGACCAAAACATAGTAAAAATCGGAAAAGATGTTGAGGATGTTCTAAACAAAAAACTGGCCAATCTTCCTCAAAATATCAAGGCTGAAAAGCTTGTCTATCAACCTGATGAAGTAAAAAACTCCATCAACAAGTTCATACTAAACCTTCTGGAAGGAATACTGTTTGTAATAGTGACAGTATTTATTGGCATGGGATACAAGAATGCTGCGATAGTATCAACTGCAATTCCCTTCAGCATATTCCTCACCTTCACTATAATGCGCTATATGAAAATTGACCTTCACCAGATTTCCATAGCTGCACTTATAATTGCCCTCGGAATACTGGTGGACAACTCAATAGTAGTTACGGATGCCATACAGGTGAAGCTCGATGAAGGCGTTGAACCAGTAAAGGCTTCAATTGATGGAGCTCTAGAAACATCAGGCCCCGTATTTTCATCTACACTTACTACAGTAGCTGCATTCGCTCCCCTCATAGCTCTTCCAGGAGAAGCTGGGGAATTTACCAAGTCCCTTCCTTCAGTAGTCATTATTTCCCTTACAGCTTCATATTTTGCAGCAATGCTTCTTGTCCCTGCCCTTACCTGTATTTTCAAAGGTAAGGTGAAAATGATTTTACCTGGCAAAAACAGAACCAAAAAACTTTTCGCTTCAATGCTGCAAACCGGACTAAAACACAGCGTAGTGACTATAGTTTCCATCTTTGCCTTCTTTGCCCTTTCAGTAGGCATAGGCCTCTATTTCCTTCCTGTGGAAATCTTCCCCTTTGCAGACAAAGATTATCTTTATATAGACGTAACCAACGAAAAAAAAGGCGACATTAGGAATACCGAGGACCTAATTGATGAAATAAGTAAAATACTAGACAAAGAAGAAAACATTACAGGTTATACATCAAGTGTGGGAGG
>NZ_CEZJXU010000390.1:0-283 GCF_983023055.1 Dethiosulfatibacter sp.
CTTTATACTGATATTATAAATCCAAACAGCATGTTTCCTCCATGTCTTACACTACAAAAATAAAAACAGACATATGCACTTGCCTAAGCATTTACATATGTCTGTTCCAATTATGAAGTTTTCAATCAATTATTTAGTTTGTAAAATATGACGGCTATGAACATTTGCTCGTAAAAATCATCACCCTTGGATATTCCAGTAATATTCCTTGGGCGGACTTTTGGCACACCCGATGAAAGCGCAGAGACGGTTTGTGATTGGGTATTTGTTCGTCAATATGCCA
>NZ_CEZJXU010000390.1:293-710 GCF_983023055.1 Dethiosulfatibacter sp.
TTCCTTATCTTTTCAAGCCTGTACCTTATTGTATTTACATGCTGAAATAGTTCCTTTGCCGTAGAGGACATTTCTCCCCTGTTATCTATATATGTAACCAGTGTTTTCATTAGGTCCGCACCATATTCCTCGTCATGATTGACGATCTTTGCAATAATACTTTTACAGTATTCCCCTACCCAGTAGTCTTCCTTAAGAGGCATAAAAATCCTGTTTAGTCCTATTTCTCCAAATTTCAATATATCAGCATTTTTGTCAATACAGGCATCAAGGGCATAGATGGATTTCCTTATGCAAATATCGAGTTCTTCGAGACTGTTGTGGATATCACCTATTCCCACATGGAATAATCCACTGTCAATTCCCACCTTTTCAATAAGCTCAGTGAGTTTGGTAGTTTCATCGACTTCCCCTGCT
>NZ_CEZJXU010000390.1:761-2515 GCF_983023055.1 Dethiosulfatibacter sp.
GCCTTATAGTATCTAGGATGCGCATTATATTCCTGTCGTTTTCATAATCCTTTTCTACACAGTAGGCGGTTATTAGGTTTTCACTGAAAGAACTGTTTATGTCACGGGCAACTTCCCTTACTTCCTTCTTTGAAGCCTGTCTGTTTATTATGCTGTTTACCCGATCCTCGAAATATGACTGGTTGTTTGTTGTCCTTAGGGCATCCGAGACAGACACAATTATATCCTCAAAAAAAACATCTTCAAAGACAAACACGGGAACAGCCCTATCAATTGAATAGTCCAGAACAGACTGTGGAATTTCATATTCATAAATATTTTTTATTGCCAAACCGCTGATTCTCAGGTCGATGAGCCTAAGAAGAGTCCTTTCAAGAAGATCTGCATCACCCTTGGCAAAAAACAATGTAGTTATTACAAAGTCTCCTCTTGCAAAGTTATTTTCCAGGTTTTCTTCAGTTTCATACTCAAGAATCCCAATATTGCTCACCGTATTATTAAGCCCGTTTTCTCCAGCAATGATATTGAATTTTTCAAATATTTCAAGTGACAGCAGTTCCGATATCTTTATCATATCTGTTCCTCTCAATACATATATTATTTTATTATTCCAGTATGTATCATTATTCTTAATAAATTATACAGACTAGAGACTTACTTTGTAAAGGAAATGGTGATTCCCTATGTATCCTACATCAATTTTTTTGATGATCCTCCAAAAAAATGCATGGTACCTACACAAGGACCATGCATTTAATATTATTCGTTTTTTCATTCCATATATATTTGCTACAACAAATTTATACTCTTCAAAAACTCCTCTATCTTTTCAAGAACTTCTTCAATTGTTTCAGATTCGTAGGAAATTATTTCAACGGGACACATTCCAGTCTTGTCCCTATTCATTATTTTAGGAACAATCTTCGAAGCTTCGTATTCTATATCGGCATTCTCAAAGACTTCCTTGGTCCCCTCGGAAATCATTGTAGCAAAGACTCTTTTTACATTTGCATATTCATAAAGCTGAGCCGCTCCTCTTCCTATTACCTTGTCCGCTGCTGATGCACCGTTCATATCATCGCGTATGTCCCGTACAGCTATATATAGAGGATAGATTCCTCTTTTTTTGCTTTTGAAAATACACTCTCCATCCTTTACGACAGCCAGTGTAAGCTCCTCTTTTTCAAGTAATTCCTTTGCCAGATTCAAGTCCTTCATATCAATCTCCTATTTTGTCAATTTAATATAAGTAAATATATCATATCACATTCCTAGTCTTCAAGAAGGAACATGATTTTTGTAAGAAGTTCACTTTCAGGAACCTCTTCAGGTGAATTGTAGTAGAATTCATATATAACTCCAGTGGGTTCATATTCATTCTCCTCAAGCCACTCATTCATTGCTTCATAGACAGGTTCCATCTCATTGTAGGGACCCTGATACATGCAGACAGCCTTTAGTCCTGCTGGAATTTCGCTTACCTCTATGTCATGAATACCGGCAAGCTCCTTGGAAGTTGGAAATCCAATTTCAACATCCAGATTATCCCTGTCCATGTTGTAGTAGGCTATAAAAGGCATATCCGAAGGATTTTCTCCCATTAGATTCATATGATTTAAAATAGCCTGATATGCAGTTCCTACTTCTTCCGGCAGATCATCGACAGACGTTATCTCCCTAATTGAAAGTACCGGTTGCGCTTCAGTTTCAATTACTTCAATTTCATAATCATAGTCCATAGTAATCCCCCTCTT
>NZ_CEZJXU010000391.1:0-2512 GCF_983023055.1 Dethiosulfatibacter sp.
ACTGGACGTAATTTTCACAATGAGCTTAAGGAGGTGTAAACCTATGAATCAAGCAATAATCGATCAAAAGAAAAAAGTCATTCAGGAAATCCTGGAGAAGATTGAAAAAGCACAGTCAGTAGTTTTGGTTGACTATAGAGGATTGAACGTTGAGGAAGTATCGGAACTTAGAAACAAGTACCGTGAAGCTGGCGTTGAATACAAAGTCTACAAGAACAACATGATGAAGTTCGCTTTCAAGGAAGCTGGACTGGAAGCATTCAATGAAAACCTTAAAGGACCTAATGCAGTAGCATTTAGTTATGACGATGCTATAAGTGCAGCAAAAGTCTCAAACGAGTTTGCAAAGACTAATGAAAAGCTTGAAATTAAAGCAGGTATAGTTGATGGAGACATAATTGATGTTGATGGTGTTAAGGCACTGGCTAGCATCCCATCGAGAGAAGTACTTGTTGCAAGAGTTCTTGGCGGCTTGAATGCACCAATTACTGGATTTGTAAATGTACTACAAGGCAATATGAGAAACCTTGTATATGCACTTAATCAAATCGCTGAACAAAAAGAAGCATAAAAAAACGAATTTTAAAATTAATGGAGGAAATAAAAATGGCAAGTGAAAAAGTAACTCAACTAATTGAAGAAGTAAAAGTACTTACAGTATTGGAATTATCAGAATTGGTAAAGGCTCTAGAAGAAGAGTTTGGCGTAAGTGCAGCAGCTCCTATGGCGGCAGCAGCAGCTCCAGCAGCAGCTGCGGCAGAAGCTGAGCAAACTGAGTTTGACGTAATCCTTAACAATGCTGGATCAGGAAAAATCAAAGTAATCAAGGTTGTTAGAGAAGTAACTGGTCTTGGACTTAAAGAAGCTAAAGCAGTAGTGGATAATGCTCCTAAAGCAATCAAAGAAGCAATCACTAAAGACGAAGCAGAAGCATTGAAAGCTAAGCTTGAAGAAGCTGGAGCATCAGTAGAAGTTAAGTAAATTAACCTTAAAAGTAAAAACTATAAAAGAGCTTTTTAAGCTCTTTTATTTTACAAAAAACCATTTCGTATACGTGGGTGTTTTTTGAAAAATTAATTAAAATATATATTGATTTTTTCAAAAAACTAATTGACATAAAATATAAAATATGATAGTATTTTAAATTGCGTAGATAATAAATATTGGCATGAAAATTGTATGTGAAATTATGATTGGATTGTATAGCTACGTGATTTTTTTCTTTTAAAATATAATGAAGGGGTGAAAAGATGCTGCATCCTGTTAAAATTGGCAATAGAGTGCGCATGAGTTACTCTAAAATTGGTGAAGTTTTAGAACTTCCAGATTTGATTGAGGTTCAGAAGAATTCCTATGAATGGTTCATTAAGGAAGGTTTGAAAGAGGTATTTAACGATATTTCTCCTATCGAGGATTATACAGGTAATCTAATTCTTGAGTTCATAGACTATTCACTGAATGGAAGTCCTAAGTATGAGCAACTAGAGTGCAAGGAAAGAGACGCTACTTATGCGGTACCACTTAGAGTAAAGGTAAGACTCATAAACAAGGAAACTGGCGAAATAAAGGAACAAGAAGTGTTCATGGGTGATTTTCCTCTAATGACGGAACGTGGTACATTTATAATTAATGGAGCGGAACGTGTTATTGTAAGTCAGCTGGTAAGATCACCAGGTGTCTATTTTGGTGTTGCGAGAGATAAAACGGGTAAAAAGCTGTTTTCTTCAACTGTAATTCCAAACAGAGGAGCATGGCTTGAGTATGAAACAGACTCAAATGACATAGTTTACGTTAGAATTGATAGGACAAGAAAGATTCCTATCACAATCTTATTAAGGGCAATGGGATGTGAAACGGATTCGCAAATCATTGAACTTACTGGAGAATCGGAACAGATTTTAAAATCGTTGGAGAAGGATAGTACAACCAACAAAGACGAAGCTCTTATTGAAATTTATAAGAAGTTAAGACCAGGAGAACCCCCTACATTAGATAGTGCTACATCACTAATCAACAGCTTGTTCTTTGATCATAAAAGATATGATCTGGCAAGAGTTGGTAGATACAAATTCAACAAGAAACTTGGTATGGAAAACAGAGCAGCCGGCAAAGTGGCAGCAAGCAATATAATAGATGAAGAAACTGGTGAAATCATAGTATCAGAAGGTGAAATCATCACAAGAGAATCTGCAGCTAGAATTGAAGCTGCTGGAGTGTTTAGCCTTGAAGTAATAAACAAGGATAATGAAAAGGTAAAGATTCTCACAAACAGATTTGTATATCCTGAATTATTGGATCTTCCTATTGATTTCAAGAAGCTTGGACTCAGAGAGAAGGTATACTATCCTGTAATCAAGGAATTGATAGAGCAATACACTGATATGGACGAGCTCCAGGACGCAATAGAAAAAAATTACAGAAAGCTTTCACCTAAGCATATAATCATTGATGACATAATGGCTTCTGTAAGTTACGAGTTCAGTCTCTTCAAGGAAACTGGAAAGACTGACGA
>NZ_CEZJXU010000392.1:0-2486 GCF_983023055.1 Dethiosulfatibacter sp.
GACACGACCTTTTGAAAAATTTTGTGAACATGTCCAAGGAGGCAAGATACAGCAATGCAGGATAAGGTATATATATGGGAAATGGATACTGAGCTATCGAGCTTTGACATATTCAAGGCTGTAGAAGAGGGGACTGACAACATAATACTGGACAGCTCCAAGGCTGATTCCCTCTACAGCAATTATTCAATAATGGGAATCAATCCATTTTTGACTGTGAAATATGAAGATGGAAAGATATTCACAAAAGACTACAGGCTTGAAGATGCGAACTTCAAAGCTGTGGAGGAGACGTGTTTATTTTCATACCTCAACAGTCTAATGGAGAAATACAGTATTGAAAACGATACGGACCTTCCATTCATAGGAGGAGGTCTTGGATACTTCGGCTACGACCTGTCGAAAAAACTGGAAAAGTTGCCTGACAGGGCGAAGAAGATTGTGGATGTACCGGACTGCTATTTTGTTTTTTACGACAATGCAGTAATACATGATTTGGAAAATGAAAAAGTTCATATAACTTCCCTTGGAATTCTTGATGACGGGATTTCTTCATCCGATAAGATCGTGAAGAGGATCAAATCCTACAGACCTTGTGGAACGGATGTTGTAGCAAGTGTTGAAGAAGGCAACAGACCGGTATTCAAGTCTCCTTTTTCAAAGTCTGAATATATGGAAGCTGTGGAGTCCATGAGACAGTATATAGAAGAAGGACACATATATATTGCAAACATGACCCAGACCTTCATGAGCCCCTTTGACAAATCACCAATGGAATCATACGAGAGGCTGAGAGGAATAAATCCAGCTCCATTTTCTGCCTACATGGCCTTAGATGGATTCAACATACTTTCATCGTCGCCTGAAAGGTTTATTGATATTAGAGGCGGGAAGGGGCAGACCAGGCCCATAAAGGGAACAATTCCTAGGGGAAAGAATCCTCAGGAGGATGACATAAACAGGGAAAGGCTTAAAAACAGCGAGAAGGACAAGTCGGAGCTTTTGATGATAGTGGACCTTGAACGAAACGACATGAGCAGGGTGTGCGTACCCGGGTCCGTCAAGGTGACAGAGCTCTTTGAAATAGAGGAATATGCTACAGTATTCCACCTTGTGTCAACAGTTGAAGGAAGGCTCAAGAACGACTGTACCAGTGTTGATTGCATAAAGGCTGCCTTTCCCGGCGGTTCCATAACTGGAGCGCCTAAAATCAGAGCAATGGAAATCATTGACGAGTTGGAAAAGACCAGAAGGAATATCTACACAGGTTCAATTGGATATCTGGGATTTGATGGAAATGCGGACTTCAATATAATAATAAGGACTATTCTATTAAAGGATGAAACTGCCTACATAGGTGTAGGTGGGGGAATAACCTGGGAATCAGATCCGGAGATGGAATATGTTGAAACCATAGACAAGGCAAGGGCTCTTTTCAGGGCTCTCGATGCCGATTATGTGGAAGAATAAGTGAAAGCAGCACAAAACTGTGGACAGGTTGTATGAATTCAGGAACGGGAGGATAACTGTGGACAAGGACAGAATTAACAGTGATTGCAGTGAAATTAAAATTGATGAAGTTGTTTTTACAGGTATAGAGACTTCCAACTGTTCCCTGATAGTGGATGATGGAATAAACTATGGAATTGGATTTTTTGAAACCATCCACGTTCTTAACAGTCCTGTTTTTTTAAAGGACCATTTGGACAGGCTGAACAACAGTCTTGAAACCTTTAATATAAACAGGCGAATAACAGAGAATCTAATATATGAAATAATGGACAGGCTTGATATAAGAAATGAAGCGATCAAGATATCCGTAACGGAGAAGAATGTCATTGCTTCCAAAAGACCTGTAGCCTATAAAAGTGAGTATTACCACAGGGGTGCGGATATAATGACCAGCGATATTGTGAAAAGCAGCAAATCATTTCTTGTGAACCACAAGTCCCTGAATTACGGAGACATGATACTGTCTCTCAGAGATGCAAAGGGACAGGGCTTCGACGACTGCATGTTTCTTAATGAAAAGGGCTTTGTCACTGAAAGCACTATAGCAAATATCTTCATAATAAAGGATGGAGTGATCCACACCTCCTCCGTTGAAAACGGACTCCTTCCTGGAATAGTTAGAAAGTATATAATTGATAAATACGAGGTAGTGGAAGGAGACATGCAGCCACAGGATATATATGAATGCCAGGGAGGATTTTTGACCAACAGCCTGGTTGGTGTGGTTAAAATCAGAAGCATTGACGGTAAGGTTCTTCCGGAATATGACCTTGTCCATAAGATATCATGTGAATATTTTAAACACATAACCAGGGAATATTCAGGAGGTGCATTGTAATGTATAGTGAGATAATTAAAAACGGCCAGTATATGGAATGTCTCAATAAGATAGCGGAACTTGAAGAGGACAGAAAATTCTGCAGACATGATCTGGCACATTTTCTTGACGTTGCCAGGCTTGCATATATTATGTC
>NZ_CEZJXU010000393.1:0-2485 GCF_983023055.1 Dethiosulfatibacter sp.
CTGGAGGACTAATTGTATCTGACAATGTTCTATACAAGGGAATGATAGCTACAGACGACCTTGTAGTTAGAAGACAAAGAACAATAGTAAGAAAAATGAGGTTATACCTTAAATATATAAGTGAACACGAAGCACTGGAAACATCAATTCTTCCAATGGGAGACGGAGTATCCATTAGCTTCAAGAAAGAGACTAAGTCTCGTTGACTGTGTAAGCAGTTATTCTAAAGCAAAGGAAAGATTACAATTAACGCATATCACAATGCTTCAATGTGATATGAATATTTAGACTTTATGAAGCTGAAAAAATAGGAGTATATGATGAAAAAACCTGAAATTTTAGCACCGGCAGGAAATCCTGAAAAACTGAAGATGGCAGTTGAATACGGTGCAGATGCAGTGTATTTTGCTGGACCTCAATTCGGATTGAGAGCGGGAGCAAAGAATTTTAACCATGATGATATAGAAGAAGCGGTGAAATATTGCCATAGCAGTGGAGTAAAAGCATATATAACACTAAACATAATAGCACACGACAGTCATTTTGAAGGTTTGGAAGAATATGTTAAATTCCTTGAAAAAGCAGGAGTTGATGCTGTGATAATTGCAGATCCTGGAGTTATGTCCGTAGTCAAGACTGTTTCTCCTGAAATGGAAATACACCTGTCAACCCAGGCAAACACTACAAACCACATGACTGCCAACTTCTGGTACGACATGGGTGTCAAGAGAATAGTACCTGCAAGAGAGCTTACCTTTGAGGAAATAAACAATATAATTGAAAACAAGAAGGATGACCTTGAAGTGGAAACCTTTGTACACGGTGCAATGTGCATTTCATACTCTGGAAGATGTCTTTTGAGCAGCTATATGACCAACAGGCATTCGAACCTGGGAGACTGCTCACATCCCTGTAGATGGAAATATAATCTTGTAGAGGAACAGAGACCTAATGAATATTTTCCTGTTATGGAAGATGAGAATGGCACCTTTATATTCAATTCAAAGGACCTGTGCATGATTAATAATATCAAGGACCGTGTTGAATCAGGAATCGACAGCTTCAAAATAGAAGGAAGAATGAAAAGCTCTTATTACAATGCTACAGTTGTAAGGTCATACAAGAACGCTCTGAATGACATTCTTGAAGGAAAGGAATTTGACGGATACTGGTACGATGAAATAAAAAAAGCATCCCACAGAGACTTTACTACAGGTTTTTACTATGGAAATCCAAGAGAAGACGGACAGCTCTATACTTCCAGTTCATATATAAGAGAGTATGACTTTATTGGCTTGGTTAAAGAATACGACAGTGAAAATGGTATTGCACTTGTTGAGCAGAGAAATAAGTTTTCTGTAGGTGACGAAATAGAAATTTTCGGACCAGACATAAGACACTTTGATTTCAAAGTTGAAAAAATGTATAATAGTAAAGATGAGGAAATAGAATCTGCACCTCATGCACAGGAACTCATTAAGCTAAAGATAGACAGAGAACTTAAACCCTGGTACATTTTAAGGCGGGTAGTGAAGAAAAGGAGTTAATATGAAGAAGCCAATTTTCATAGGAATAACCGGCGGAAGCGGCTCGGGAAAAACAACAGTAGTTAAAAAGATCAAAACCGCAATTCCTTCCAAAAGTCTCACTGTAATAGAACAGGATTCATACTACAAGGACCAGAGCAATCTTTCATTTGAAGAAAGATGCAAGACAAACTATGACCATCCTTTTGCCTTTGACAACGACCTTTTAATAGAGCACCTTAAGGACCTTGAAATTGGAAAGGATATAAAAAAGCCTGTTTATGACTACGAAATACACAACAGGAAAGAAGAGACAATAAGTGTTGAACCAAGGGATATAATAGTTCTGGAAGGAATACTTATCTTCTATGACGAACGTCTTAGGAACCTTCTTGACATTAAGATATTTGTGGACACGGATTCCGATATAAGACTTGTAAGAAGAATAATAAGAGACATAAATGATAGGGGACGGTCAATAGACTCCATACTCAGCCAGTATATGCAAACTGTAAGACCGGCTCATGAACAGTTCATAGAGCCTACAAAAAAATATGCAGATATCATCATTCCTGAGGGAGGCCACAATCTCGTAGCAATAGACCTCATGGTGACAAAGATAAAATCAATAATTTAATAATGTGGTCATAAAATTATTGTCATTCGCCATTTATTATTCTATTTTCATATAAGATATGGTATCATATAAATATATATTCAAATTTACTATTAAATGTAATTTGAATATATATTTTTTTAATGGGTATTTATTAACTGAATTCATAAAAGGATGATCATATGATAAATAAAATTAAAGCAATGAAGCTAGGGGATTTACTGATTTATTCAGGAAAATTAAATAATGACCAGCTAAACGAAGCACTTACCCTTCAGAAAAAATCAGGACAGAAGCTTGGTGAGATTCTTGTGGAAAAAGGCTGGGTCAATGAAAAAGATAT